>JAYUTU010000149.1:0-13067 GCA_043754975.1 Bdellovibrionales bacterium
TCAACGTATCAATGGTACTGCGATCAAATTTTAAAAATTGATTCGTGGAATCCGCAAGTAGCTGCTCGGCTGTGCGCTAGTTTTAACTTTGTTAAAAAATTACCAACTATTCAAAAAGAAAAAGCAGTTGCTCACGTGCAGCGCGTTTTGGGTCAAAGTACTTTGTCGAAGAATTCTCGGGAAATTTTGGAAAAGTGTATTTAAAGCGCTGACAAAATTAATTGCGTCCGCACTGAGACAAAAATTCAGTGCGTGTGATATCTTGCTTTTTAAATGCGCCCCGCAGATCCGACGTCGTCGTTGTGCTATGGGTGTCCTGCACTCCGCGCGAAATCACACAGTAGTGCTTGGCATTGATGTGTACTGCCACGTCGTCGGTATTTAATAAATACTGTAAGCAGTCAGCGATCTGTTTTGTTAACCGCTCCTGAACTTGGGGCCGGCGCGCAAAATATTCAACGATGCGGTTCATTTTCGATAAACCAATAACTTTATCATTAGGAATGTAGGCTACAGTCGCATGCCCATGAATGGGCTGGAAATGATGTTCACAGGTAGACATGACTTCGATGTTTCGAACGCAGACCATTTGATCGTATTGCATTTTGTTTTCGATCGTTGTGATCTTTGGAAAATTATTTGAGTCTAAGCCTTCAAAGAGTTCATTCACATACATTTTGGCTAAGCGCTTAGGAGTTTCTTTTAGACTATCGTCATTTAAATCCAAACCAAGTATTTGCATTATTTCTGTAAAATGAACTTTTACTTTTTCAATTTTTTCATCTGTAGTCAGCGCATTTTCGACAATAGGCGAGGGCCTGACGTGGGATAAAATTTCTGCAGCTCGGGTTTCAATGGATTTCAACTTTGGATTTGACATAGCACTCCTGTAGCAAAGCTTGCGACCGAGGTAAAGTATTAAGTGGTGCTAAGCAAAAAGAGCTGCGACCCGCTCTGCTTCAAGCAGCGCTCCCTCGACGGTATTGGTCTTGACTGCCGCCGAGTAGTCCCCAAAAGCCTGTAAAAATACAGTGTCTTTCTTTGCACTTTCTGGGACCGGCTGCGAGTTTTGAAAATAGGCGGATTGAATAAGTTCTACATCGGACCAATTGTAAAATGCTTCTGGCGAAACCCGCTTCGTCGGCAAACCTATCTTGGTCCTAGAATTAATTAGCTTAACTACATTCTCTAATTCAATTCCGATTTCTGTTTCAATTTGCAAACTTTCGTTATCGATAATTTGGTTGGTGAAAATTTCAAACTCTAAGTTTGCAGAATTATTTTTGCTTGCTTTCACCAGCAGATTGAATTTCTCTTGACCGTCCTCGAAGGCAACTTTTGCAGTGCGATTGAGTACCGCGTCACTTGCAGACGGAAGTGCATAGTGCGCTTTTAAAATAGAAACTGGCTTCATGGTGCGCAGCCACTGGGTGGCCCAGGCCATCTCAGGCAGTTGCAATAATCCTGACACCCGGACCCACTGGCTCGGTGGTAGTGTCAAAGCCACTTTTTTAGCACGCACAGTTCGTCGCCCGCCAGGTGTGGCGAAAACCATCTCAAAACCTTCGCTGTATTTGTATATTTCAATAAGCCGCCAGCTCACCCGGACATTTCTGTAAGGCATCAGGCCACTGATCCGATTTTTTAATGCAGTCACTATTTGCTCTGCGCCGCCAGAAAAATAAAAATTTGTTTTTGATATCGCAGTCATTGGCAAATTAAAATCCTGAGCCAATTTCTTTAAAGTCAAATCGGAGCTTTCAAAAAGCGAAGCTCCGTAATCTAATCCATCGTTAGAGCGAATGCGCCCGCCCAGATACGTCGAGCCCTCAAAAATACGATAATTTGTCCTGGCTTGTCTTAATTTATAGGCTAAATGCAAGCCACTGATACCGCCGCCAATAATTGCAACTTGGTCATCGGCGAACTGGCGATCATCAAAAATAAATTCATCAAAAGTTGAGCAGGATGCTCCGAATGAAAGCACCGTAAGACTACTTAAGCCAAGCAGACCGGGTAAACTTGTTTTTAAAAAATCTCTACGAGAAGACATTTCCAACCCTCAAGACGCCATGCTACACTACGCCCGTGTCACAAACAATAACTGGTGGGCAAAAAGAGCTTCTTCGCGTTCTTTTTTTACACCGCTTTAGATTCCGCTTCCTTATCATCGTTTTGGCCTTACTGTCCTCAATTTGCGGATTGTTGCTACCTTATTTTCAAAAAGAGTTTTCAACGCAGCTAGATTTCATCACACTAACTTACTGCGTCCTGCTGTCATTGGTTTTTTTTGGTTTTAACCAATGGGCAGCTTACATCGGCCAGAGCGAATCGATCGTAGCCCAGCGGAAATTATCAGAACGCATTTACCGCCATAACTTAGAATTAAAGCAACTCGTGCTTCAGGACCGCAGTGTCGGCGAGATCGTTTCGCTGTATACTTCGGATGTTCCCAGCCTAACGGTTTGGTTAGAGCAATCTATGCCTTATGGATTCACGACCCTGTTTCCACTGGTGTTGACTCCATTTTTCCTTTTTTATTTTTATGGGTTGCCGTTTGCACTCAGTTTTACCTTTGTCTTTTTTTTAGTGTTGCTGAATGGATTGATGGCCTACCGCCAGTCGCTGTTCTTTTTTCAATTTAAAAAACTAGCTGCCGACCGCATGGGATTAGTGAATGAATGGATTCAAAATATTCGGGGATTAAAAATCCTAAACTGGATCGAGGGCTTCGAAAGTCGAATCATAAAAAAACGCCGGGAAGAGACTAATAATCGCTTAGCCATGGTGACAAACGGCCAAGTGATGAATTCTATTTCGTCGAGCGTGACATTTTGGCTAAATCTACTAGTACTGGTATTTTTCATATGGATGGAGCAAAAACAAGTATCAAAAGTAGAGCTGATTGCGCTGCTTTGGGTAACAACAGTTTTTCTGTCGCGCCCGCTGCGGCAACTGCCCTGGTTTTTTACTTTTATTTTTGATGCTTGGACGTCTTTTAAAAGATTAGCCGAATTTCTAGATCTAACCAATGTCGATGAAGTCATCTTAGATTCGACCTGCACAATTCCCGGATGCAAAGTAGTGGTCAAAAATCTGAGCTTAAAAATTGCGGATAAAACGCTGTTAGACATCCGCGATTTCAAAATTTTAAAACCCGAAGTTATCGCACTCATAGGCCCTGTTGCTTCCGGTAAAAGTTTATTTTTAAAATCCTTGATTCGAGAAACGTCCTTTACAGCCGACCAATTTTTTACTGCCGAATTGAGCTACGTTCCACAAGAGCATTTTGTCATGAGCGCCACCTTGCGTGATAACGTAAGCTTTGCCTATGGCTCTGACCCTGACAACGACGAAGACGTGGTCGGAGCGCTCACGCGAGCTCAGTTTGACTTTCAAATGGACCGTGTCGAAAACGGATTAGAAACTGTGATCGGCGAGCGCGGAATAAATTTATCTGGCGGTCAAAAGCAACGAGTCAGCATCGCACGGCAATTTCAAAATCTGAAAGATTTAATTTTATTAGATGATCCACTCAGTGCAGTGGATGTTTCCACCGAGCTCAGTTTGATTAACGAATTTACCCTGCTGAAGCAAAAGGGGCATGCAGTGATTCTGACAACACAGCGATTCACTGCACTGACCCATTGTGACCGCATTGTCTATTTGGAAAAAGGGAAAATTATTTTCGATGGTCCTGCGGAACTATTTTTAAATAATCCGCAATTCCAACCCTTCATAAAGGGGTCTTTTTGAAAAACCTGGCCTATTCAAAAACGATATTTGATACTTTATTGCAGGCCTACCGTCCTTTCATTATCAAAATGGCACTTGCTGTCGTTTTTGGATTTTTAGGCCGCTTTTTATTTCTTTCTAATGCACAGATCCTGGGCCAATTCATCGATCAATCTGCTGAAATCACCTTTCAAGGTTTGCAACCTGTGGTCACAAAATTATTTTTTTTACTCGTTGTTGCTTTTACTTTAACACTTTTATTCCGCACGGTTTTTTCTCGCTTGTCGGCTTTAGCAGTATCACGCATCTATGATGAAACGACATACCGGGTTTCCCGCTTTCCCGTTTCCTTTTTTGATCATCAGCCTGTGGGAAAAATAACGACTCGGTTTTCCAGTGATTATGGAAATATATTTCGCCTGTTTGGTGGTCCCCTAGCAGAATTTTTGTCTATATTATTCGATTTAATCTCGATAGTCATTCTTATGGTTTTTATTCATCCCTACTTTATCGCAACAATTCTTTTTTCATTTTGGATTTATTTAAGTATTCTTAAACGAAATCAACTGCGTTTACGCGAATCAAGAAGGGATCTGTCAAATAACCGGGCGCCTTCGATTGCCCATTTTTCTGAAACTGTTCAAGGTGCTGCCACGATTCGACTGAATAAAAAGCAACACATGTTTACTGATAAGTTTTTGATGTTTGATGAAAAATATTTGCGCGCTAAACGCCATGTCTTTTGGAATGTGACCCGTTTTTCGCTGGAACTGAATATCTTGAGTGCTTTGTTTTTTGCCATGAACGGCACTGTTTGCCTTTATTTGATCGACAAAAATTTAATTGGCATTGGCCTAGCCAGCGTTATTCTAAGCTTTACTTTGTTAGCTACAAATACTTTACAAATGTTTTTTGAATGGTTTTCACAATTCGAAGAGGCCTTGGTTGGAGTTGAAAAGCTGGATGATTATTTGCGCTCTGAAATCGAGCCCGGCGCCCTGTTGCCAATTCATTCTGATTTTACCACATCACATCCAAAAAGAACTCGGGGCGCCAGCCGTGAAGCTGCTGATGCGCATTCAGACCCCGAATTTCATTTGCAGGTTGAAAGTCTTCACTTTCAATATCCTCAGACACAAAATAAAATTCTAACGAATGTCTCTTTTAAAATTAAAAAAGGCGAAAAATTAGGAATTATAGGTCGCACTGGCTCTGGAAAATCGACATTAATTTCTGCTTTGCTCCATATGTACCCCATTGAATCCGGAGCCATGCTGGTAAACGGAAAAAGCGAAAGCGATGTTGAGAAACATCGCTCGTTGTTTTCGGTCATATCCCAAGATCAGCTTTTTTTAACGGGTACTGTTCGAAATAATTTAGATCTATTTCGATTGCATTCAAATCAAGAGCTCGAGAAAATTCTAAAGCTAGTGGGTTTAGATTTTAAACTGCAGGATGAGGTTTTTGAAAAGGGCCAAAATCTGTCTCAAGGCGAAAAACAATTGCTTAGCTTAGCCCGTGGATTACTGCAAAAAGCTGAAATTTTCATTTTTGATGAGGCGACCTCTAACGTGGATCCAGTTGCAGAAGCATTGATGAACCGAGCACTCAAAGAAATTTTATTCGATAAAACACAAATACGTATCGCGCATCGCTTGCAAACTGTTGAAGACTGTCACCAGATCTTATGGCTCGATAACGGACTGGTAAAAAAACTGGGGCCAGCAAAAGAAGTTCTTGTCGCATTTCAAAAAGGCAGGGTATAACAAGCTATTAGAATTTACATGAGATCGGAGGCCCCATGAGCGAAATGGATGATCAAGAAAAAAAAACGACTGATCAGGGCTTCTCAGAACTTTCTAATTCGGATTCCGCAGTCGTTACAGCTCAAGAACAAGACTTTCTAAATCTCATTCATTTGCAAGATCACTGGTCGCAAATGACAAAAGAAAATCGTAAAGAAAAATTTTTCTTGCTGCCTAGAACAGATGCCGAAGAACTTTTTTTAAATTTGCGAGCTCCCGATCAATTTGAATTGACTGAAGAACTTGGCCAGCTGGAAAAACGTTCATGGATTCGGCTGTTGGCACCAGATGATGCTGCCGATTTAATCCAGGAAGTCGATGCTGAGCTGAAAGACAATTATTTATCGTTGTTAGACCCGCAGACAAAACGCGAGGTCTCGGCACTGCTCGCTTACGCGGAGGACAAAGCCGGTGGACTGATGAACTCCCGATTCATTCGTCTACGACCACAGATGAATGTGGATGAAGCGATTAGCTACATTCGTATCCAAGCCAAAACTCAAGTTGAGACCATGTATTATTCTTACGTGCTTGATCCAGAGCAAAAACTGGTCGGAGTGATTTCATTCCGTGAACTTTTTGCATCGACGCCGACGAAGCGTGTTTCAGAAATTATGCATACAGATGTTTTTAAAATCTCTGTTGATTTAGATCAAGAAAACATCACCCAAGTATTTAAAAAGCAAGATCTCATGGCCCTCCCCGTTATCGATGCGGAAAATAAAATGGTCGGTATCGTTACCTTTGATGATATCGCTGAGGTGGCAGAAGAAGAAGCCACAGAAGATATTCATAAAATCGGAGGAGTCGAATCCCTGGATGCTCCGTATTTACAAATTTCGATGATCGAAATGATTCGGAAGCGTGGCGGCTGGTTACTTATTTTATTTATTGGTGAAATGTTTACTGCTAGTGCCCTGGGCTACTTCGAAGACGATTTACAAAAAGCAGTGGTGCTGGCGATGTTTCTGCCATTGATCATTAGTTCCGGTGGAAATTCAGGATCGCAGGCATCAACATTGATCATTCGTGCAATGGCCCTAGGCGAAGTGAAACTCAAGGACTGGGTGCGCGTGCTTGGCCGTGAAATCGCGACGGGCGCAGCTTTGGGTGCGGCATTAGGAGCTGTTGGTTTATTGCGAATTTATTTCTGGCCGTGGCGCGAACAAATGTACGGCCCTGAGTACTTACGTATCGGATTAACGGTGTCAGTGTCAGTAATTGGCGTGGTCCTGTGGGGAACAATTTCAGGCTCGATGTTACCATTTATTTTACGGCGGTTTAAGCTGGATCCGGCCTCGGCATCAGCTCCAGCAGTTGCCACAATCGTGGATGTTACTGGAGTTGTCATTTACTTCACAGCTGCAAGCCTTATCTTAAAGGGCGTTTTGCTATAATTACTCAGGCCAGATCACGTCGGAGTTAATCCAGAAGTCCACATCGAGAAATTAGCTTTCAGTTGCTCGGTTACTTGCTCCGTCAAATTTAAAAATTTTACGCCGTAAGACTGATTGCTTGAACACCAGACGACCTCGCCGTCCATTTCCTGCTCAAGCCCATCGATAAGCACTTTCACTTTTTCGCCCTTAGTGATTGCAACAGCACCCGTGAACGACAATCCACCCATTGATAAGGACTCAGATGCTGTCGAGATCACTTGGTCACCAATTTTTAATACAACATCTTTAGCAACATTATACCGTGCGTACTGACGCCGCTTGATTCCTTGCGCTTCCGCAGGAACTTTTTTTCTAAATCCAATTGCAAACAGTACCGGAACTAAAACTAAGACCAGCACGACGGCCATATTCCCAAAACCACCGCCGCCACTGCCACCATCACTGCCTTTACCGAAATACGCGGAACCGCTGGTACCAAGTGCTTTAACTAAACCACAACCCGCACCGCCAGCGCCGTCTGCAGGTGCTGCTGAAGCCACTGCGCGATCTGTTTTATAAACTGGACTGTACGACGGATTAAAAGATACTGCTCCCACTTTCGCAATAGCATCTTGCGTAGCTTTTAATGCATTCACGCGCCCACTTGTTGAAACTTTACTATTCAGTGATGCAAACGTATTTATTCCGCTTAATAAAATGGTGCGTATTTGATATCCAGACAACTGCGGCGCTTCACGAATCAACAGAGCCGCAAGACCTGCCACAAAAGGGGATGCCATGGACGTTCCAGAAATACGAGCGTAACATCCCGGAGCAATGCAGCCACCGCCGGGAACAGAACTCGTAATTGCAACACCTGGAGCTGCAACGTGCACGCTTAAGCCAAAATTAGAAAATGAGGCTTTACTATCCGCATCTGTAGATGCTGCAACAGCAATATTGTTCGGAGTATCAAGTGCTGCTGGGTACGATGGCGTTGTATCGTTATTTGCCCCTGAATTTCCTGCAGCAGTCACGATAACAACACTGTTTGTGTGGGCATACGTGTACGCGTCGTGTAACGAGCGCGAATAAGATGGTCCGCCCCAAGAGTTATTAATAACTTTAGCACCCATGTTCACAGCGTAGTAGATCGCGCTAATCGCGTTGGCAGTAGATCCGGATCCATTCGCATCTAAGAATTTCAATGCCATAATTTTAATTTTTGATTCCCGCACCGGATACGCCAAAATATCTTGGCCGACACCGAGTACTATTCCCGCAACGTGCGTCCCGTGATCGTCGTCATCAAAAACATTTCCGTTATTAGCCACATAATTCCAGCCGTTGACGTCATCGATGTACCCGTTTCCGTCGTCATCTATTCCAGGTAATCCATTTTTTTCTGCAGCGTTTAACCAGACGGCATTGGCATCTTTGAAAAGCCCATGTTCCGTGTCTAAGCCAGTATCAATTACTGCAACGACTGTTTTGCTACCTTGACCTGATGGTTTTGCGATACCCCAGGCTTCAGTGACCTGCACGTTCGCGTTAGACTGGGAATAATCATCCGTGGCTCCAGCGGGCACACCCATCGACTCAACAGTTGTGGGATCAAGACTTAATATGTAATTTGGTTCAATATATTCGACGTCGGGATCGGCACGCAGGGATTCAATCGAGGCCGCAGAATCAGATTTGATATGCAGCATCGTCGAACCCCAGAAAGCTTGTTTCACAGCGACTGCAGATCCCATTTTTTTAACTAAGCCAATGCCCTTAGATAAGCGTGAATTTGCTTGCTGGCCAACCTGTGGTTTCATCTTGACGATATACTCGCCCTGAACCACCCTATTTTGGGCGCTTAATGCAACTGCAGAGAACAAAATGGAAACGGCAATAACAGCTGAAAAACGCACCAACGTACACCCCATTAATTAAGCGTTAATTGTCTAACTTTAGTATCGGGCCTGCGACTCCAAGACTGAAGTTCAGCTTTTGATTCTCTCATAATAGTTCACTTTTTAATTCACTTTGAATTTGCGCCGTGGTCTGAATTCGCTCCGTGGCCTAGCAGATTTGAACTGAGATCGAGATGTCTCACCATGAGAGCGCCACGCTTTTTCCTTGCTGGAAACCAACGCTTGACTCGTATTTTGACCTCGTCAATCATTCATAGTGCATGAACAAAATCCAGAAAATATTCATCAGCGGATTAGTGGCCTTTTTACCTATGGCAGTGACTATTTATGTGGTTTTTGCAGGTATCAATATTGTCGAGAACTTGCTGGGCTCATTCTTACGCCAAATTTTACCCCCTGAGGCTTACTATCCAGGATTTGGATTTTTAACTACGATTATCCTGATATTTCTGCTTGGACTGATGCTGAACAATTTATTGACCGCAAGCCTACTGCGAAAAGTTCAGGAAAAGCTGACTGAGATACCTTTCGTCAAAGTTGTTTATTCGCCGCTACGTGATCTCATGAATTTATTTTCGAAAGGGCGCGGTCAGAACAACCTGCAAAAAGTTGTTCTCGTGGATTTTGGTAATGGGAAAAAAGCCATGGGCTTGGTCACGCGTGAACATTTTGAAGATGCTGGCGTAGATTCGCTTAAAAATAACGATCGCATCGCAGTTTATTTTCCCATGAGCTACGGACTTGGTGGATACACACTGCTTATTATAAAAAGTGAAGTTGAGCCTATCGACATTCCCGTCGAAAAAGCGATGAGCCTAGCGCTGACTGCGTGGATTAAAACAGATTCTTTAGGAAAGGGCTCTGATGCGAACTAAAACCACGCAAGAAAAAGCACTGGATATAAATCTTGACCCCTTGTTTTATGGATCCTTTGCAGAAATTGGTGCTGGCCAAGAAGTAGCCCGTCAGTTTTTTCAAGCCGGTCGCGCGTCGCAAACGATCGCATTGACCATTTCAGCTTATGACATGACCTTCAGTGATATTATCTACGGTAAAGAAAAATCAGGTCGCTACGTTTGTAAGCCACGCTTAGAAAAAATGTTGGACAAAGAGTTTTCTAAAGTTGTTACCCGTCTTACCGATGAACGTGGTGATAAGACCTGCTTTTTTAGCTTTGCCGATACAGTCTCTACAGGGACAAAAAATCACGGTTGGCTGGGCGTCCGCTTTCAAGCAAAGCCAAAGAGTGAACCCCAAACTGTTTTGTTCCACGTGCGCCTTTTAGATAAACACCGCTTGCAGCAACAAGAAACATTGAGTCGCTTAGGTGTGAACTTGATGTACTCGTGCTTTTATGAGCGAAAAAATGCAGATGATTTCCTAGCTGGATTATTTGATCAAATAAAGGAAGACTCTATCGCTATCGACCTTATTGAGTTTTCTGGTGATGAATTTAAAAAATATGATCCAATTCTTTTTAATCTTAAGCTGGTTCATTTAGGCTGGGCTGAAGCTATTCTTGTGGATCAAACAGGGCAGCTGCAAAACCCCGGTGATTTTCTTTTCGATAAATCCGTGTTGATTCAGCGGGGAGCCTATAATCCAGTGACAAATACCCATCTGGATATTTTTAACCGTGGCTTAGAGCATTTTCAAAAGGAATTTACACTCAAGACTCAAGACGTTTTAGGCTTTTTCGAATTCATTTTAGATAATCGAATTAAAGGCAGTAAGATCACGCCTGAAGATGCTTTACATCGTGTTCAGATGATCAATGCCCTGGGAATTCCTGCCTTGGTCACTCGGTTTACACTTTTTTATCAAGTGAAAGAATTTGTCCGCTTAAGCACTTCTAAGCCGCTAGGAATTGTAATCAGCGCCGCTTACCTAGAAAAATTATTTGATGTTAATTTTTACTTAGACCTCGGCGGCGGCTTACTTGAGGGCCTCGGAAAGCTACTGGGTCGATTTTCAAGAGTTTATATCTACCCCCACAAAACCAGCCAGATCTGCTTACTAACGAAAAGCTTCTTTCCAAAAGGCGATGTGAAGCATGTCTATACTCATTTTATCGAAAATAAAAATATCCAAGACATTGCAGGATGTGACGAAATTAATGATTACATTCACTCCGATGACGTCAATAAACTGATCAAAAAAAATGATAAGACGTGGAAAAAACTTGTCCCTGAAAAAATTCACAACCTAGTTTAAGCCCGGGCCATAATGACTACACCCTTGATTCTAAACCTTGGCTAGATTGCTGCACTACCGCTAGTTACAGCTAAAACCCCATTTAATTGGTGTCTTTTCGGCGCGAAAACACCCACACATAACTTTCGGTTATGTTCGAAATAGAATTGATTAAATAGCTAAGCGAACGAAATTGTCCTAGCTTGCAAGCACCTTTGAAAGGAGACTGCAGATGAATTCAATACTCAGCGCCAAGAAAATATTACTGCTAGTTGCCGCTTTCCTTTCTGGCACTTATTTAGTGGCTGCTGAATCAGTTACTACTGTCAGTCCTGAAAAAAAACTCAAAGTACTCAGCAGCTTAGAGCTCTCACAAAAAGTTTCAGTGGACGAGCGTAGCGAGCGCGAGAGCAGCACTGATTTCATGTTAGCACCTAGCTATAAGTTATCCGAGAACCTAACCCTTTCTGCCAGAGCCATTCTATCCAAAAGCAATAACGGCCCCAGAGACACAACACTAGCAAATTCTACTTTGTCGCTAGGTATCCGCGGGATTGCTGTTACACCCCAGATAACATCGCTGCATTCCGTCTCTGTCGTGGTTCCTACAAACAAAGAGGCGCAAAAAAATGATCGCTTGATCACGTCCGCGAACGTAAGCAATGGACTTCGATTGCAAACCCGCTTCGCACGACTAGATTACCGTCTTGGTTTAACTAAAAACATTCATGAATTTACTATCAATGCAGTCGGTTCACCTAATATTGAATACCGCTTAGCTCATGCCGTGGATCTAACAGTTCCGCTCATCGATCGTCTGTCACTCAGTTCAGCTGCAGTTTACCGCCAGGGTTGGACATACCGAAACTTCGAACGCTACGGGTTTGAATGGCACAACGACATCAATTGGGATTTTACAGAAACACTTTCTATGAATGTCGGCATTTCAAATGATGGCAGTGCTTTAAAAGCAAATGGTGTTGACTCCAATATTACGGCGTTTAATCCGAACTCATCAGCAACACGTGCAGGTCTTAGCTATACGTATTAGCTATACGTATTAGCTGGCACCACATAGTTTTATTTAAGTTTTTAAACATTTTTAACATAGAGGAATTTATGAAAACAAAAAATAAATTGGTAGCAGGGATAGAAGTTCTCATGGTGCTCTTAAGCTTTGCAGCATTATCAGCCTGCACAAAAGAGATTCCCTTTAAAACCCTACCCACAGAATCCAAAGAACAAGATATCGAAAAAAGATTTTTTGATGAGCAGGCAGAATACTTGTACTCGTCATCGCAGCAGAACTCCAGCATGTCTGCAGAAAGTGGCTTCCCTTTTATATCGAGTGATAATAAGCGAGTCAAATTGCAGCTCACCAAGGACAGTCTTAGAGTTGTAGAAATCGAGCGCGACGCTCGCTATGCCGCTAACGAAGCCAATAACAAACTGGTTTTAGAAATTCCAGTCGAACACGTTCACTACAGCTGTGCTAAGGACCGTTACGGCGAGTGCACGAACACTGAGGTTGCCGATTCAGATATTCCTTGGCAGCAGCGAAGCACTGTCAAAATAAAATTTGAAGACATGAAGTCTGCAGAGCTTGAATTATTGCCTATTCTAGACAGCGCAACTTTGGGTGAAAATTGTTTTGAGAATGTTTCATCACGCATTAAAAAAGTTGACGTCAGTGCCGACGCTATCAACTTTCAGATTGAACGGACATTTAAAACCCGAGTAGACTGTTTAGGAAATATAAATACATTAGCTGACGCAACGGTCTCTGCAGTTTACCATTACTCATTAGTACGAACTGATTCTATTTTATCCAAAGATTTTAAAACCGTTAGCTACCCTGTGGCCTCCTTGGATGAACAAACTTTTGGTTTTTTTGCAACCCAACGCACTGTTTTAGATGTGGATAATAACAATACCAGCACAAGCCAAAAACAAATCATGAATCACTGGAATCCAAACAGAAAAGAAATCGTTTATCACTTAAGTGATGAATTTGCGAAACCAGAAAATAAACT
>JAYUTU010000150.1:0-2651 GCA_043754975.1 Bdellovibrionales bacterium
CAAAAGCGAAAAGGTGTCTTTTTGATTACAAATAGTGAACTCGAGTACCACGATCTTAATTCAAATTCTGTAGCAACTCGCAGTTTAGAGCGCTATTCATTTCTAGGTGAAGCAGCTTTCGTCAATTTGCAGTTCCCAATCACTGTAAATGATCAATCAGCAAGGCAGCAAAAACTGCCTGCACTATTCACTGCTGAAAACAGCGGCGTATCTCGTGGTCACCGGTTTTTAGTTCCGATAATTACTGACCGGGGCTTAAAAAGCCAAATCGTCGCACCAGCAAAGCTAAGGCTCCTGGCTGAAAAAGGGTGTCGCCCAGAAAACAGCCCCGTTTTCTTAGGCCAGAGCTCGGGCTATGCTATGGACTACTTTTGTGGTGATCGAATATTGAGATTTAAACTAAATTACTAACTCGGCAGTAATTTTTACTTGCACCTTTTCCCGCAGCGTCCTACTTAATCTCCTGAAGCGGTGTCAAAAAGTTTGGCCCCGCTTTTTGCAATACTTCGTGGACTAGCAAATGCTATCCAAAAAAATTTTAATCGGGGGATTAAATGATATTAAAAAGACGGGCTCTTGGAGCCAGCTTGACTCTACTAACATGTGTAACATTAACAATGACTCTTTTAACTGCTTGCGGTGGCGGCGGCGGTGGTGGCGACATTAGTGGACCTTTACCAGATGTGGGACCAGCACCAATAGACTCCTCGGATGTTTTATTATATCCCTATGAAACCGTTTACGGCGATGCGTGCCGTGGTTCATCTGAACCAACTCCAGGCTGTACTTTTTCTCGTCAAACTGGCCAGCGAATTACAGTTTCTGCAGATCCCGATTACAATTCACAAGGTTTTGGGTCCGACGATTTATGGTATGTCCAATTTAATTCCGATGGCACTGCCAGCGTTTTCAACGACCTAGGAAATTTCCAATATAGAGCAACTGCAAATCAATTTGCTGGACATATCAGTGGAACAACAATCGGAGTGGGCACAACGGGAGCATTTTGGGAAAACGTCAGTGACAAGACATACTGGCTTGGTCAAAACGGAGTTCTCTATAGCGCAAACGACACGGCTGGAAATTTCGGACGAGCCATCAATAACAAAGATGCCAATAAAGCTTCAGATACAAATTCGAAAGCTCTAAAAAGCGAATCAAATGTGCGCTTGATTCGTGCCGGTGCTGACAAGTTAGTTAAGCAGTACGGCCTAAAGCCTTCAAAAGCTATCGCAGTTGCTTCAGCACTGAACTCATGGGCCGTAATGGGTGCAGAGCGCGGAAAAGTAACAGAGGGCGATATGGACAAAACGTTTAAGACTGTTTTCGGCGTTCAGTTCAACGAAGCATTAGCTGCGTTTAAAGATTATTCTACAGGTGATGCAACTGCAGCGCGTGAAATGACAAATCGTTCAGCTGCTTCGTTAGGTTTGAAACCTGATCAAGCACAAGAGTTTATCAAAGGCATGTATAAAGGTGCTTTGGATAAATGGGGCTACGACGTTAAAGACGTAAAGTGGTAATTGCTCTTTAATTTAGATTTTAATATCCGTAGTTTTTAAAATTAGAAATAAAATATTAACAGCCCGCGACTGCCAAAACCAGTCAGGGCTGTTTGTCCGTTAGAGGCACTAACTTGCCGATGATCCAAATAAGCTTCGGCCCGTAACGCCGTCGATCCCTGAGCTAGAAAATACGACAAGAATCCGCCCGCATTCGCAGTAAATAAGCCAGTGCTTCCGCCTCCTGAAAACTGCCGTGAACCGAACGCCAACAGAGCGAACGGACCGTACACCAAGGCCTTACCATCACGATTAGCCACCAAGTTATAATCGAAGTAAGAACCTAAAATATAATTAGACGTGGCTCCGCCGCCCACGTCGACCGAACTGATTTCCGCAATGGCTCCTAATTCTAAAGTCGAAAAATTCCACCCATAGCGTCCTTGAGCTGCGAACTGGTTTTCTTGAGCTGAGTCTCCGCGGAGTGCAGAAAACTCGACTCCCACAGTCGCTGAGTTTTTCCTAGATTTAAATCCAGCTTGCGAGTAATTCACGTCCGCAGAAATTGCTGTTGTTTGTAAATCGTAACTTTGTCCTTCCACAAGCGGAATGGAGCTTTCAATAAGAGCCGTATTTCCCTTAATTTTTTTCACCTTTATTTTCTGGGCAAATACAAAACCTGGGAAACTTATAAGAGCTATAACAACTGCTAGTGCTGGCAAAATTGAGTGTTGGTTTTTCATTGTCTTATTATGAGATTTTGTCTTACTTACCTCAAGTCTAGGATTTTTAAATCCGATCCTAATAGCAGGTCAGGGGGACTCATGTCTTGGGGAGATATTCCGGATTGGGCATATGAATCCGTTGGAGCATTGCTACAGTCTTTAAATTCGGTTGAACCTTCGACATATCAGCATTGTCTGCGAGTCGGTGAATACGCTCGCAAATTGGCAAAAGAATCTGGGCTGAATGAGTACGAGCAAAAAGTCGCTGAGTTTTCCGGATTGCTTCACGACATTGGAAAAATAGGCATTGATAAAGATATATTGCTCAAGCCATCGCGGTTAGATCCCAAAGAAATCGACATTATGAAAAGTCACAGCATTATCAGTGAACAAATCGTTAAACCATTAACGAATCATCCCTTTT
>JAYUTU010000151.1:0-2644 GCA_043754975.1 Bdellovibrionales bacterium
AAAGCCTGTATGTCGGCCAAATACACACTGTGCCAACCGGCTTTACGAGCCCGATATGAAAAATCAAGATCCTCCAAATAAACAAAAAAGCGTTCATCAAACCCTTGCAGCGAATCGAACACCGAGCGTCTAACCAGGAAAAAAGCACCAATTACATGATCCACTTGGCGTGTGTGGGTGTGGTTCCATTCCCACATATGGTGGCCGAGGCGCGGGAAAAACCGGTCAAACCCAACCGCATGTGCAGCAAAATCCCCAAACGACGGAAAGCGTGCGCAGCTACGTGAAACGCGGCCTGCCTCATCTAGTAACTGCACACCGCAAATACCAACCTTTACGTTGACCGGGTCTTGCATGTAGGCGAGAGCTTTAGGTAAAGTATCAGCATACAGCTCAGCATCGGGGTTAAGGAAAAGCAAATATTCAGCTTCCGCCTGCAATGCACCCACGTTGCAGGCTTTGCCGAAACCCAAATTGGCGCCCTTGCGAATTAATGCAACACTGGGCAAACCCTCCACGCTGACATCCGACCCGTCTATCGAGCCATTGTCAACGACGACGGTTGTTCGAACTAAACCAGCACCGTACCGGATAACGGAATCTATACAAGCTCGGAGTTGTAGGCCAGCGTTCCAGTTCACTATAATTACTTTCACCATGTCCATATCAAGTTACACCAAGCAGTGGACTATAAATAAAGTTTAGATAAATATAATATGGTACGCTTGAAACCATAATTGCGTAGGAAAAGCAACGAACCACATAGTGGCATGACTGAAAAGCATGAATGGCATAGACCAGCAAAAATATAGATGTAAGTTCTCTTAACCTGTGCGCGACTACCGGGTAGTCCATAAATCCCCAATATATTGCAAATCCAATAATCAACGCTACAACACAAACCTTCATTACCGAGCAATTCTTTTCCCATAAAAATATGGCAATACTAACAAAAATTAGATCTAAAGCCATCGCAGAAGGAAGAACCGCAGATTTTTCACTTCCAAATCCAACGCTCTCATACATTTGAAACACTCAGAAAATTAATGGAAACAGAGTTAGAAGTGCTTTCTATACTAGCAAAGATCCTATTAGTACGCCAGAGAAAATAAACAGAAGGTGTATGCGTGATATTTTACGTAAGAAATAAAATATAAAAAACAAAATGGCCGAATAGTGAAAACACACAGCGAGAGCTAATAATGCAATATCAGAAAATATATATTTGTCATTAACTCTTTTAACAAATACGTAGAAAGCAATAGAAACAGCGAGAGCTGCCCTTAATTGGGTTAATTCGTAAAGCGAAAAGTATCTTGCTAAATACAATACCAAGAAGAAATAAAAAGCCGTCGACGACTTGTTTAAACAAAACAACCCTTTGGTTTTTATAAATAAAGCTAAAAATACCGGTACACCATAAACCCAAGAATTTGACGAAACAAATCTTGTCAGAGCAAAAGTAAGAAATACAAACGCTGGTTCAAATCTAGTTGCAATTTCAAAAAACGATTTTGTAGAACGTACATCATTAAAAAATATTAAGTATTGGTCATAGTCTTTACTGAGGCCTAAAAACTGAGTGCCAGCTATCCAAGCGAAAATCAGGAGCAACGGCACTTTAAGCAGAAGGAATTCCAAACTTCTTCGATTAACGCTAAGTCTTTTGAATATCGCAAAATTACTTCTGATCAAAATGATACCTAAAGATCGTTGTACTGATTTATGTACCGCTTGGCAACAATTCTGTTATCGAAATAGGCAACAGCAAAATTGGACACTTGCTGACTCCAAGCCAAAAGTCTATCGCCGACAGCTATTTTCTCCAGTCCGTTCAAGCGGTAATCATTTATCGGGTCGTTCTGAACGTCGAAAACCAATCCGACACATTCTGCGGCGATCAAATCCACGGCGCCTACGCAGTTTTTATTCACAATAATTGGCAATCCGGACGCGAGATACTCACCGATCTTTGTGCCAACAACATTTTTCTTATCGTGAAGAAGCATTACTCCGTAATCACACACGGACAAGTAGCGCCCAACCTCGTCATAGTTTGGATTAATTAAAATTACCCTGCCGGCCTCAATATGCGACTTAAACTCCCGCTCTATAATCGCATTTGAGTGACGTGGTATCAAAAAAATAAAGCGGAAAGGAATGTTAGTCTGCAGTAGGGACTCGATAAGAACCTGATAGAGAAACGGCCTATGCCAACCAGACGACGTCATGGCTCCTAGGTAACCAAACACTAACACATCGTCAGACACGCCAAGTGATTTCCTAAGGCGTTTACGCTCATCCATGTCTCTGGCGAATAGCTTGCAGTCCACGTTATTCGGCGCAAAAAAAATGTTCGCTCTTGGTGCTATCTTTTTATATTCATCTGCGTAGCATTTAGCGATACAAGCAACTGCGTCCGACTGGTTCAAAAGAACAGTCTCTAATTTTTTCCAAAAATTATAGTTTGCATCGTTTTTGTTCCAATTTCCGGAAGTTATATTCTCTTCCGGAAAATCTGATCTCGGATCAAAAATAACTTTTATCGGGCAAATGTTAATTTGCTTTAACCTAACTGCAGTCGATGCAGTCGGATATGACCTGCAGTGAAATATCCGGGCATTAAGAACAAATCGATAGTAAA
>JAYUTU010000152.1:0-5760 GCA_043754975.1 Bdellovibrionales bacterium
AATTATTGATGATATTGTATTGACCACGGACGAATTGATCTCGAATTGTATTTTTAACGCTCCTTATGTGAATTTGGAAAACTCAAACTCTGATATGGAGCGAGATTTTTCAAAAATTTCGATAGATCCCAATAAAAAACCACATGCATTTGCAGGCTTTGATACGGACCGCGTGATCGTGGGATGTACAGATTTTTATGGCCGATTAAATGTTGATAAATTAATTGAAAGAATAAAAGACTGTTACAAAAATAATCCTGGTTCTATGATAAATTTCGGCGAAGGTGGTGCCGGCATTGGATCCTATATGGTCTTTGATTCCTGCATGAGCTACTATGTTGCAGTGGATCCGAATCGAGCGACAACAGTGTGTTGCACGTTTCCACTCAACGTATCAGCAGTTGAGCGTCAGCAAATTCCAAAAAATGTACATTTAATTATCAATGATGCAGATGTTTCAGTTAACAAAAAATCCCCGCCAGCACCTTAAAATAAGGCTGTACACTAGGACTTTGCACATAGTCGCCTCGCGAAGAGATGAGAATTTTACTTGAGCATTTTTTTTCAGAAAATAGAACCAGAAAATAGAACCAGCTAAATAGAACCTAAATAAAGTAAGTTGAAACCCAGGCTAAAATGACGATTGAAAATAAAAATCCCACCAGCATATACGCACGTTTTTTTTCGACACCAAAATTTTCGTTTAATCCAACGATGGCTAGCAAAGCGGTGAAAGCAAAGCCAATTAAGCTGATAGGTGCAAAATATTCAGAAATAATTTGAAAAAGAAAAAAAGGAATCGAGGCTAAAATAATAAGAATAAATATTTTCTTGTAACTTTCAGTTCGATTTTCAAAAAATTGAAAATAATAGTAAACAAAAAGCGCCAGTAGCATCGTGCTCACAGTAGTAACCACTGGCATTATAAATAGGCCGTGCAAAACTCGCAAGAAGTTCAACTTTATTAATCCAGCCAACAGCCCCGATGCCAATGCCAGTAAAATCTGTACGGTAAATACGGACGGCCAATTCCAATCGGGAAGAGTTTTAATTTTTTCAACTGGGTTTTTAACAAACTCGATTAAACTATTAAGCAGCCATTTTATATCTACAGAATTTGAGCTCGGGGTGACATCACGCATAGATTTCAGTCTCCGCAAGATTCACGCAATGGTCAAGATAACGATCCAACTGCGTGCGATTGAACTGCAGGAAAGAGCGTGCATAGGGCGGAGTCTTTGTTTGCAGCATGCGATTAAGCACTTGATGTAGCCAGTAGCTTGGACCGGGTGTCGCTGTTTCACTAACTACAAAGTTTGTGGCACGGGTTTCAAGATTTAGATAATCAGAGGAAATAACACTAATACTTCTGAAGCTCTCGCTAACGGAGGGATTTAAAAATACAGATTTCAGTTCGTCATAAACCAGCTGATCCATAACTAAATGAAAGTGTTTACCGGTGACAGTATTTAACCACTTTTCGAAAGCTAACTTTCGGGCGGCTGACCGACGAAACGGAAGACTAACCATTTTCGTGACATAACCATGTTCGTGTAAGAACTGCGGTAAATATCCGTAGGGGTATTGGTAGTGAAAAAGACTGCGAGGTCCAGGAACGAAAACCAACGGGCTTTTGGTTAACAAACAGTTAGGCCTTAGGACGAGGTTATCAAGATTCATCCATAACAGCATAGAAAAATATCAGGGCCTTTGGCAAACTTAAGTTATGTTCAAGCAACGCAGATCTTGTTACTGTGCCTTCTGTAAAACACCTCGTAAAGTTTATAAGCGCAAAAGCCTATCTTATATCGAAATTCTGGGACTTATTTTTTTAAGCATCACGTTCACCTTTGTCTTTTTTAAGTCCATGGATCCGCGGGGTTTATTTATAGTTGGTGCCTCGTTATTAGTGGGTGAGATTTTTACCCAGCTAAAATGGCGTACTGCAATGGTTTGTCAAAATTGCGGATTCGACCCAGTTCTTTATTTACGTGACCATGAGCAAGCGGGGCTTAAAATTAAAGCATTTTTGGAGAAACGGTCAACATCACCTGCTCATTTGTTAAGACCACCAATCCTATTACCAAAAGTTAAAGCCGGCCCATTGCAAGTACCCCGTGCGCCATCGCAAAATCTTTCTTTAAAGATCTGAAATTTTTCATCTATACTTCGGCACGTGATCCAACTTTTTGTGTTTCTTATTTTTTTTACAAGTGTCAGTTTTTCGGCTCAAAAGGCAGTCATTAATGTTCCTGATGCCGATGTGTATGCGGACGAGAATTTTGAATCTGAAGTTATCGATTCTGTTGGTTTTGGCGAAACGTATTTAATTTCTGATAAGCTCTACGGGGCATTTTATAAAATTAAATTGAAGTCCGGCAAAGTTGGCTACATTGCCGATTATCAACTGGATATTAATGGAAAACCGTTTAAAGAAAAACCCTTTTTTACGGGCGACGAAGACCCTCAGGTTGAAAAAAAAACAAATGGTAAAACAAAAACTCCGCGCACACGAGAGGCCATTGAAAAAGACTATGAAGAGGATCTGGATATTCCCTTTGCGACTTCATTTTCCGGAGTTACTTTTCAACTGATTAATTTTCATGAAGAAACTCTAGGAACGTTACAAGTCGACAATCTTTACGCGGTTGGATTTAAAAAAATGAATCCGCTAGCTGTTTGGGAAATATTTGTATCCCCAAAGGCGCCGAAATATTATGCAGATAAAACAAAGGGATCAGCTGAGGGGTTTCATATTTGGGGACTTTCCGGTTTTAATTCTTTAGTGCCGGTTTCTGCTTTTTCACGACTGCGTTATGGGGGATCGTTGTTTCTACATGGAGCTCGAACAAAAGTCACATTGCCGGCTAAATCTTATGATTTGCAGGAAATCACAGTTGGAGTTGCACTTGAAGGTGCTTATGTTATTCAGATTAAAAAAGTGGCTTTTGAAATTTCGGCCAAGTATTTTTTCGACCGAGATAATTATGGAGGCCTTGGCCTTTCGTTGCTTTTTTAGCTTGTGACTACTATAAATTGCTATGTCTATCCAGGTCCTTGCTAAGGATGTTATCAATCAAATTGCTGCCGGAGAAGTTGTCGAGCGGCCTGCGCATTTAGTTAAAGAGCTTATTGAAAACAGCATTGATGCTGGTGCCACGGAAATCACTGTTGAAACAAACTTCGGAGGCCGCTCAGTTCGTGTTGCCGATAATGGTGATGGTATACTTCGCAGTGAAATGGCCCGCGCACTAGAGCGTCATGCAACCAGTAAAATCCGAGCCTCTGATGATTTATGGAAATTACAAACGTTTGGTTTTCGTGGTGAAGCCTTAGCCAGTATCGCGGCAGTTTCAAAATTAACAATTCACAGTGTGCAAAAAGCCGAGCAGCTGCCTAGCCAAATTCAAGTTCGCTACGGAAACGTTTCTGCTGTAGCCCCTAGCTCACGAACTGTGGGCACAGAAATTCTGATTGAAGATTTATTTGAAAATGTCCCAGCTCGTCTGAAATTTTTAAAATCAGATACTGCAGAAGCACAGCAAATTAAACAGATCATCAAGGCTATCGCACTGGCGCATCCGCAGGTTCAGATAAAATTAATTCAAGACGGGCAGCTGCAATCCTTCTTTAAAACGCAGGACTCTAAATCACAAAACATATGGTTACTGCGTGTCCAAAGTGTTTTAGAAAAAGAAACTCTGCATTTTACAACGGCTGAGCGTGGAAACTTCAAAGTAGAGATTGCATTTTCGTCACCGCACGAGGTTGTGAAAACATCGAAGCAGATTTGGATTTTTGTTCAAAACCGCTTTGTTCAAGATCGAGCTTTACAAGCCGCAGTCCTTGACGCCTACCGAAGTTTATTAATGCATGGCGAATACCCGCTTGTGGTGGTGAAGCTTCACTGTGAGCCCAGCGAAATTGACGTGAATATCCATCCAACAAAAAGCCAAGTCAAATTTCGTGATTCAGCAACTGCATTTCGTGCTGTTCACGGAGCCCTTCGCGCGGCACTGGAAACAGCGCCGTGGATTCCAAAAGGAGCTGGAGCTGGTGCCGGTGCCGGTGCTGTAACGGATTCCTACTTAAGTGGAGTGTCAGCAGCAGTGGATAGTTACTCAGCGTTCGTGCTGGATTCAAAACGTTTAACGCCAAATTTAAGTTTTCAAGATCAATCCATGCAGATGACACATTTTAAACAAAAAGATTTTTCGATGACTTCGTCGCCGCCTGCAAGTAGCGACAGTCTGCAGGAACTACGGGCGCAAAGTTTGGGTTACTGGTCGCAAGTTCAAATTCTGGGACAAGCTAATTTGACCTATATTATTTGTCAAAAAGAAGACCGGCTGATTTACGTGGACCAACATGCTGCCCATGAGCGTGTGGTCTTTGAATCTTTAATGCAAAGCTGGAAGTCTAAAAGTTTTGAAATTCAAGAGTACTTATTTCCGTTTGTGATTGATTTATCTGCAGATAAAGTTGAAGCCCTACTGGGACAGCAAAATGCTATTGCCGAGTTAGGAATTGTTTTGGAGCAGTTAGGTCCGATGAGCTTAGGTATTAAATCGGCACCAAGCCTTATTAAAGATTCTGCATTACCTCCATTATTTGAAAAAATGGCCACCGAAATTATCGACTATGGTGGAAGTTATGCCATAGAAAAAAAAGTGGGTGATATTTTTGCGTCTATGGCTTGCCATTCGGTTGTTCGTGCCGGGCAAAGCCTGAGCCATTTACAAATGCACGAGCTGTTAATTTCTATGGATCAGTTTGCGCTTTCAAGTTTTTGTCCTCATGGTCGACCAGTTTCGGTTGAGACTTCATTTCTTGAATTGGAAAAATTGTTTGGGCGAATTAATTAACCCAGTGTCCACAAAATTTATCTTTGTGGTAGGGCCCACAGCGACAGGGAAAAGCCAGTGGGCTTTGCAGCAAGCAGCTAGATTGGGTGGCTGTATTATAAATATTGATAGTGTTCAGTTTTATAAGGGTTTAGAAATTGGCGCAGCGGGGCCTAGCGAGTCCGATAAAAAATTAGTACCTCATTATTTATTCTCCTACGTGCAGGCTCCTAGCGAGATGACTGCAGGAATTTACCTACGAGACTTTTACGATCTGCTGCGTGCAGAAAAGATAACCGGCCCCGTTTTTATTGTTGGTGGAACAGGGTTCTATATACAGGCTCTGGAAAAAGGAATGTACGACGTGGCTCCTACTTTTGGAGAGCTGCGAAAAAATATCGAAGCTAAGATGGAAAGTCAGGGCTCTGCTGGATTTTTTGCGGAACTGCTAAAGGCCGATCCTTTGCATGAAATTCATAGCAATGATCACTATCGTTTGGCACGGGCGATCGAGATTTTGCGCACCACCGGGCAAACGCCAACTCAATTAAAATCAAAAGCCATTCAACTAAATAAGAATGCATTCCCATTTCCGTTTCTAAAAATTGGCTTCACTGACTCGAAAGAAATTTTACTGAAGCGAGTGCAGCAACGCACACGTTTTATTTTAGAAAATGGCATTATTGAAGAAACCAAATTTTTTCTAAAAAACAACTTTGGGAGCTGGGCGCCGCTTGCGAGCGTTGGTTTTAAAGACGTCGCCGAGCACTTGATACATAATAATTCAGACCAGCCGGATAAAGAAATTTTATTTGAAAAAATTGTCACGAGCACATTGCAACTGATAAAAAAGCAGAAGACCTGGTTTAAGCGCGATGAAGCCACACTTTGGTCAGATACATCGATTCAAGGGGCA
>JAYUTU010000153.1:0-2638 GCA_043754975.1 Bdellovibrionales bacterium
CTAACCCCCATTTCAACGGCGCGTTCCATGATGGAATCCATAACAGGAAATCGCGATACAGATAACGCGATATGAATATGTGGTCGACTTAATTTTGCAATTTGACGGACTTTAATAATTTTGGCTGCAGCCTGTTTTTTTTCTACGGATATGACCTGGACCAAATAAGCTTTCGAGTCTTCAGTGATAACTTCGAAGTGATGTCCGACGTCTTGGCGACAGACATCAAAAATATGATGAAACTGTTCATTTTTGAAAACGACGTGGTCATCTGATATCTGTGATTTTTCTATCCAGTAGCGCCGCACGAACTACCCCTCTGTTTTTTGGACCCAGTATCCAACCCATTCTTCTTTTTCAATTCTTTTAATTACCTTAAGGGGATTGTTTTCAATCATTTTGTCAAAAAAATGATTGTCTCGCTCTTGCAAAATACCGGTCAGAAAAAGATATCCATTAGGTTTCAACACGCGCAAAAGATCTTTCTGCAGTCGGATCAGCACGCCATCAATAATATTTGCAACAACGACATCGTACTGATCTTTAATTTCATCCAGCTGCAGTTCAGTGACATCAATATTTTTAGTTTTATTTAATTCACAATTTTCGCGTGCTTTTCGACGAGCTTCAATATCAATTTCTACGCCGGTGATGTAGCCGTAATTCATTTTTTCTGCAAGCACGGCTAAGATGGCTGTGCCAGTGCCCACATCCAGTAATGTCCACGAATTCACAACTTCAGGGTTCTCGAGCGCTAATTTATGAATAAAATACGAAGCCATCTTCGTTGTCGCGTGGGTTCCTGTTCCGAAAGCCATTCCCGGATCAATTTTTATTTCAGTTTGTACATCCTGAGGTTTTTCTAACCACGACGGCACAACCCATACAGGGCCAACTAACTTAAAGGGCACAAATCCCTTTTTCCATTCTTCTAGCCAATCTTTGCTTTCTTCTTCATTTTCCAACATGCGAACAGTGGAATTTATTTTTTGCAAGCTTGAAAAAAAATCACTTTCCGGTTTTGATTCAAAAAATACATCTAGCTCCAAAAACCGCTGGGGGATCAGCGACGGGTCATAGGTTAAATCCGGCTGCGAGAAGTTCAAAACTTCGCTAATACCCAAAGCTTTATGGGCGAAACAAAAAACTGTAATTTCATGTTCTTGAATTCGTGGGACTTGTGATAAACGGACGCGAAAATAAGTTGAGCTCATGTAGGCACGATGCCAGAAAATGAACTTTAACGCATTAAATTTCTGGTTGTAAGCCCGGCGGAGGAGCCTCTGGATTGGTGTCTTTGATGGCAGGCTTTTCGATACCAAGTGCTGTGGGTTCTCGTTTAGAAGGTTTCGAGTCTACAAAAGCACCAGCAACATCAACGCGGTCCCCAGTCATAACGCCAGCGTATTCGAGCATGGCCTCATCATCTCGTGGAACCAGTTTATAATCCCTGCCAATCGCAATTTTTTTGTCGATATGAATAATTTTAATTTGTGCGACCGCAGTTTCAATTTCACCGACATCTTTAGAATCTGCGGACCTCATTGCGATCGTTCGTTTGACTAAAACAACTAAATTTTTTTTTAATGACTTTGTGTCCTCAGAGCTGATGATGTAATCACGATAAGTTGGCTCTTCGTCTGACAGAGGGATATTGCGGCGGACTTCAACAACAGTAAGATCTGCTGCCTGTGCGGAAAGAGTTGCTAAAAATAAAATAAAAAATATTAAATTTATTGCATTCATAGAACTGTCATCGGACTAATTTAAAATCTACAAAAGGCCAGCGGCCGTGAACTAGGCCTCTTTGCTGTCACTAATACGTAGGCCCTTATTAAATTTCTTCTTATTCACGGGCGCACTTGTTTTAGTCGACTTAGGTCGGTGCTCACGCACTCCGTTGTCCAGTGGCAAATCCTGCATGAAAACGCGCTCGATAGCAGCATCATTAAGATAAACGAAAGCACCGCGCTCTAGCGAGCCAATACGCAGCTTTCCAATGGCAACTCGCTGCAGTTTTATGACGTCAAAGCCAATTTTTTTGAACATCTCACGCACTTGATGATTTTTACCTTCAGTAATAATAATTTTGTACCAATCATTTTTGTCCGATGTTTTCTTATTTTTTTCTTTAACAGTTTTTAATTTTTCAACTAATTTTGCTTTTACTTTTCCAGCACCTGGAATTGGAACGCCAGTTAACAATTTTTTAATTTGGTAAATCTGCGGCTGACCGTTTAACTTAACGTGATAGGTTTTTGTAACCTCTTCTTTGGGATGCATGACCTTTTGCGCGAAATCGCCGTCATTGGTCAGCAAAATAAGTCCTTCGCTGTCCCAGTCTAATCGTCCGATAGGATAAACGCGGCCAGGGACTTCATGCATGTAATCTGCAACAGTAGGGCGCTCTAACGGATCATTCATCGAAGTAATTACATTTTTAGGTTTGTGAAACATGATGTAAAGGTTTTGATTTTTGCTGCGCAGTGGTTTTCCGCCGACACTAATTTTATCAACATTCGGATTCACTTTGATACCAAGCTCATAAACTTTTTTGCCATTCACAGTAACTTGACCTTCTTCAATCAACTTGTCAGAGCCCCGACGTGAAGCAACTCCGCGCTCTGCTAATAATTTA
>JAYUTU010000154.1:0-2626 GCA_043754975.1 Bdellovibrionales bacterium
ATTCGCAGCAGTTTGACAGACATGAAATAAGTTCTTAACATTTCTTTTCAACCAATCACCTTATTAGGAGAAAAAATGAAAGTAATTATTTTTACAGCAGCGGTTTTATTAGCTTGTAGTGCACACAGCGCCAATGTACCTGCAGAAATCGCAGTTCCAGCGGGTCACAAAGCAGCCATGACATTAGTTGGTGCTGGTGAATTAACGTATGAGTGCAAAGCAAAAGCTGATGGCAGCGGTCACGAGTGGACTTTTGCTGGACCAAATGCCGTATTGACGGATGCAAAGAAAAAAACTGTTGGTAAATACTATGCAGGTCCAACATGGGAATCAAATGACGGCAGCAAAATTACAGGTAAGCAATTAGCTGTTAGTCCAAATCCAAATGCTATTCCACTTCAGTTGGTTCAAACAACTCCAGCAGAAGGAAAAGGTATGATGAATGGCGTAACTTACATTCAGCGTTTGAATACTCAGGGCGGAACCGCTCCGAAAGATCCATGTGCTGCTGCTAACATGGGAACAAAGCAAATGGTAAAGTACCAAGCTGACTACGTATTTTTCAAAAGCAATTAATTAATTTTATGTGCCGTGCTGCTTTTACTCTGCGGCATGGCCCATGTGCTGTGTCCTAAAAAAAATTACAAATTAAAAAATAGAAATGTTAATTAGTCACAACACTCTCACTGTGACGTTGTTAGGAAATCTGCCCCTAGGTATCTTGTATTTATGACAAATAGGCCTCCCACAAAAGCTAATATTTTAGCAGTTGATGATTATCCCGCAAATATCACCGCCTTAGAAGCGGTACTGTCTTCGGATTATAATGTCATTCCGGCTGAATCTGGCTCCGAAGCCATAGCTATTATGCAAACGCGAAACGACATCCATGTAGTGCTGATGGATTTGCAAATGCCCGGCATGGATGGTTTTGAAGCTGCCGGAAAAATTAAAAAATTAAGCGGTTACGAAGACGTGCCCATTATTTTTATTACAGCGACCTACAAGGAAGATCCATTTATAAAAAAAGGATACGAAGTCGGAGGAGTGGATTACTTCAGTAAGCCATTTGATCCGGAAATTCTAAAAATGAAAGTCGGAGTGTATTCGTCATTTCAATTAAAAACTTCCCTTTTGAAAGAGCGTGAGCGCCAATTGCAAGAAACTGAAGACCTGCTACGAGTCGGACGTAAATTATCGGCAACTTTAGAGAGTTTACCGGTGGGTGTTTTGATTGCTGACGTTGACGGACGCATCTGCCAGACCAACAGTTTAATTTCACAGATCTGTGGCGGCGAACTATCTTCCGATAGCGAATCTTACAGTGAAGCCATTGGTTGGTGGGATTCAGCTGGGTACATGATTAAAGATCCCAATGGTCCGCTAGCAAAAGCAATTCACTTGGGTCAAACGACGCACAATCAACTGATCGAACTAGTTAGTAAAGCCGGGGTCAAGAAAACCGGGGTCAAGAAAACTATCTATGGTTCGGCATCGCCGCTGCTAGGCCGTGACGGACAAACACTGGGTGCAGTTGTTGTTCTTCAAGATGTAACAGAAACTAAAAAAGTTGAAAAAGATTTAGAAAATCACATCACCAATTTTATTTCTGCGGGTGTTCAGTTAGAAGAGCGACTGGGACATTAAATTCTACTGAAAGCTCTGCATGAATTTTCGGTCGATGTAATCTTTCCACGTCCACGCAAGTTTTCCGTGAATGAAAAAATTTTTGTAAATAGCAACAGCTCTATGTTTATCAGTGACTAAAATAGATAGAAAATTTTTCTGTGGTTGGTATCTTGTTCGCACTTTTTTTCCAGCCAGTAAGGCAACTATATTTTTTGCAACAATCGGACCCTGACGAACGGCAAAGACTCCCGCTTTAGCTAACGGTTGAGTTTCAAAGTGGCAGCAGTCGCCGCTCGCAAAAAGATGTGTTTCTCCGTGGACGTTCAAGTACGGATCTACTTGAACAAAACCTTCTTCATTCACTGGCAGCTCAGATTTTTTGAATAGGGGACTCACCTGTGCACTGGTTGCAACAAGGCAATATTGGCGTTCCAGTTTAATTCCACCACTTATTTCTACGTGATGCTGACTTATTTTCTGCACAGCACTGTTTGCAAAAATAGTAATTTGTTGGCGTGTTAAAATGTGTCGTGTCAGATCTTTTATTTTTTCAGAACGATCTGGTAGCAAGCCAGTCCTACCAGTGATTAAATTAATTTTAGCCGCTGGAAATTTACGGCGACTGGCAACAGCGACTTCAAAAGCAGCTGCGCCTCCGCCAATAACAGTAATTTGTTTTACCACTTCAAGCTGTAACTCGCGCCATTGGCTAAGTAACTTTGAAATTGGTTTAAGATAAATAATACCTTCAGCTGAATCTGTTTCTGTAGCAATAGTGGCACTTTGAATGCCGATATTTACAGAGCAGATGTCATATTCAAAAACAGTTCCTGGTAACGTGTAAACTTTTTTATTTACAGAATCGATACGTTGAACCTGGGCATGAATAAACTTCGTATTCAGACGCTGACATAAGCGTTTAAGATCGAAATGCAGTTGGTCGTAGGTGTAATCTCCTGCCATATAGGATGGAATCATCCCGGAATAGGGTGTGTAC
>JAYUTU010000155.1:0-2624 GCA_043754975.1 Bdellovibrionales bacterium
GTTAGCTATTTTTAAAACAGCTGAAAGCGCACTGATCGGCGGATTTTCAAAAGAGTCTTATTTAGCTTACGCGGTTTGGGCTCCATTTTTAGGTCGTATTACGATTAGCTGGATGTATGAATCTATGATGGTGGAAGAGGTCGCATCTGGCAGTATCAATACGGTCTTATCCAGACCACTCAGCTTTTATGAATATTATCTAAGCCAAATGATGGGTTACAAAATTGTGACCAGTGTTTTTTCGCTGTTAGTTCCGATTGCTGCGAGTATTTTTTTTAAGTTTCCGATTTTTTTCGATCGCCTGCTTCCTGCAATGGCTTTAGTTATCTATTATTTACTTTTGGTACATACTCTGAGTTTTATTATTTCAACGCTGGGTTTTTTCTTAACCCGTGTTCGCTCTTTTACTTTGGTTAAAAATTTAACTCTTTGGTTATTAAGCGGGGAATTAGTCCCTATCGATTTAATGCCGGTTGCCTTACAAAAATTTTTCTTATTGTTGCCATTTTCATCTGGAGTTTATATTCCCTTGGCTTACATAACTGGTCGTGCTGACTTTGATCTACTTATTCAAGGTTTTAAAAATGTGACTTTGGCGTTGATCATTGCCGGAGTCTTTAGTCATTATTTTTGGCGCCGCGGATTACATGAATACACTGGAACAGGTGCCTGATGTTACAAGATATTACACACACGCTAAAAAAATATTTAGGGCTGTACCAGGCCTTCTTCAAAGTGAGCTTAGTCGCAGATTTAGAATTTCGACTTAACTTTGTCTTGTTGGTTTGTGCTGAATTTATTTGGTACTCAACCCAGCTTATTCTTTTTGAAGTGATTTACCGCCACACAAAAATTATAGGCGAATGGAATATCGAACAAATGCGTGTTTTTATTTTTTTGGTTCTATTTGTTGATTCTATTTATATGATTTTATGGGATCCAAATTTGAGTGCGTTTACCGATAATGTGCGCAAAGGAACATTAGATCTGCTTCTGGTGAAACCTGTGAATTCAATTTTTATGCTCAGTTCGCAAAAAATTTCGATATCTCATTTGCCGTGCTTGGTGATCACGGGTATCGGATTTATCTGGGCCTTGGGTAGCATTCCAAATTTTGAATGGACAAAGCTATTTTGGCTTATATTACTCATTCCATCTGGATTATCGGTTATTTTTGTGGGTCGGTTTGCTTTAAACTGCTCGGCAATTATTTTTACGCGCGCAGATTTTTTACAGTATGTTTGGTATTCGATGTTTCGATTAGGCCTAAGACCTGATGCTATTTATTCAGGTTTTTTACGCTTTCTGCTGATATTTATGATTCCATTTGCCATGATAGCATCGATTCCTGCCCGAGTTTTGCTAGAGCCACTACATCCCTGGATGATAGCTTGGGCGATCATTATGCCGGTTATATTAATTTTTAGTCTAAAAAAATATTGGGCCTATTGTATTAAACAGTACTCGAGCGCCAGTAGCTAAATACTTCTCGTAAATAAGCTACAGGCGCAACACAAAAAATACGAATTACATTTTTGTTACTGGTACGACTTTGCCACCCTTGATCATTGTCATCCAAACTTTTTTCGATCCACTGTGATTGCTGTCTTTAAAGGAAACTTGAAATCCACCAACGTCAGTTGTTAATCCATTCAAAGCTGTGCGAAATGAATCTCGTGTCAGGTCTTTGCCGGCAGCTTTCAATGCTTCAGCTGCTACCTTTGCAGAGATAAAACCTTCAAGACTAGTGTAATCGTAATCTGTTGCGCCCATAGCTGCTTGATACTCTTTAACTATAGGTACAGAGGTATCCCAAGGTGACGGCGTCACTTGTGAAATATAAACACCATCGCCATCAGCACCAAGCTCACGCATGAGAGCTGAGGTTCCAACAAAAGAAACATTTAAAAATTTAGCTTGGATTCCCGCAGCTTTTGCTTGTTTCACAAATGCAGAAACAGCCTTATAAGTACCAACCATAACAATCGCTTCCGGAGCAGCTGCTTTGAGCGCTTTAACGCCTTCTTCAACTTCTGTCGTATTTCGCTTGTAAACACCACGACCCGAAATAGATAAGCTTCGGCGTTCTAATGCGCGTTTGACGCCCTCTTCAACAGCCGCACCGTAGGCATCATCTTGTACAAACACGCCAACTTTTTTTAATTTCAAGTCATCTACAACACCCGCCATCAAAGCTTCGGATTCATCAAAGTAACTAGCTCGGATATTATAAATATTTTTATTTACTGGTTCACGGAAAACTTCAGCTCCGGTAAATAAACCAACAAGTGGAATATTTGCCTTATCAACCAAAGGCATTGTTGCCTTTCCAGTCGGAGTGCCAACATATCCAAAAAGAAAAAATGCTTTGTCGCTGTCTATTAACTTAGTTGTGTTTTCTACAGTTTTTTCTGGTTCATAACCATCGTCACGGGAAACCAAATTAACCGATTTGCCATTGACTCCTCCAGCAGCGTTTAGTTTTTTGAAATATGCCATGGCTCCGGCTTTCATTCCAGTTCCAAGAGCTGCTGCCGGTCCTGATAAAGCCGCTGCCTGCCCGACTGTAATTATTTTGTCAGAAACACCAATCTCTGCGTGTGAAGCCATACAGATCAAATTAA
>JAYUTU010000156.1:0-12897 GCA_043754975.1 Bdellovibrionales bacterium
CCGACAACACGCTTTACGTTTTGTGATTGAGAAAGTTTTTTAACCAATGTTTGAATTTTGTTTAAAGCCACTTTAGACCCCTTTGTTTGAATTACAGTTTATTTTATTTAGCCAATTTAGATTCCTACAAAACCACCTGATATATAGGAGATTTTTGGAAATTGCACAATAGTTAATTGATTTATTCGTCATTAAGAACTTTACAATGTAAAATTCATCTCTTGCAGCAACGCTCCGGGAACCTTCATCGCACCAAGCTCACGCTTTAAATACGTCGATGTGTTTGCGTAAACCTGTTGGTTAATTGTTAAATTTAATAAATTTTTGCCAAAAATATTAAATAAAGTTTCATCGAAACGCATGTCATGAATAGGTCCCTGTATTTCACCTTTTTCAACCCAGAAGCAGGCAAAGCGGGTCATACCCGTAATTCGTGCAGCCTGAGGGTCACTCCAATTGATGTAATGTAAATTCGAAAGATAAAGACCTGTTCCAAGTTCTTTCAAAATCGCACTTTCCTCTAGAGTGCCAGCTCTAATTTCGGGGGACTTCATTGTTTCACTGGGTTCAGCATAATTAGATTTTAAATTGTATTCAGTTGCAGTTGCCGTGCTAATCAAGAAATTCTGTAAACGCCCTTTTTCAATCAGTGGAAGCTCGTTTGGACTCATTTCTCCCAGCGCATTAAATGGCGTTGAATAGCCCAGGCTAAGATTTTCCATCAAAGTAAACTGCTCGGAAAACAAGACATCTTTTTCATAAAGTTTCTTCAGTGGAGCAAATCCTTGCTCGAAGGCCGAGCGACTGAGTGCGCGCCAATAAAACATTCCCATCAATTCTGCAACAGCCATCGGGCCCAAATAAGTTCTGTAGCTTCCAGGTTTTATTTTTTGCACTGGGCGGCTCAACATCGACAGCGTATTTTTGGTTTGCTGAGCTGAATCTAAAAAGTTTTTTTGATTCCAATCTGTTTCAGCATAAAAAGATTTAGCAGCTCGGGGCCCGTCATATAACGAATAATCTAAGAAAAAATAATCTGTTTCAAAATAGTGAAATTGACCTTTTGAATTGATTGCAGCTTGTCGAAGAGGCCCAGAGCACCACAGTCCTGCCATATCCGAATTTGAAAATGCTTCACAGATTAATGGGATGATGTCTGCCGTGTTTGGTCGTGATGCCTTTTTAAAAGTTTCTGATGAGCCATTATTCTTCATAGCAACATACTGCGGATTTGGATCTGTTTTGGGTAAATCCAAGCGCAGTTGTTTTAAAATAGATTCAAATTTCTGTAGATCGGTAGCAAAATCCAAACTTAAATTGTACTTCAGACGGTAGGTTCGCTGGTTGAGCTGGTACTGCGCTGTCAGTTCGTGCTGCTGAACGGTTGTGTTCTGGCGCACTTTAGACTGGCTAAAGCGAATAAAATCACTTTCCTCTGAGTGCAAATTAAATGCTAATTCTTCGTCCGCATGCAGTTGACTGAAAGCTTCAGCGGTATACTTTTTTAAATAGGAAAGCAAATCTGTTTTCATGTTAGCCCCCACCAAAAATTTCGATATTTTCAAAAAGTGCGTACGGCGACGAATGGCCGACACGAATAATTTGGCTTGGTTCGCCTTTTCCGCAATACGGAGAGCCATAGGTCTCGACCGTATTTGGTTTGGTCAAACCCGTCAGCGAATTCCAGAACGGAACTGTGATGCCGCGGTAGTTTGGGTTTTTTACTGTTTTGGTGATTTTTCCATTTTCAATTTTTTTACCATATTCGCAGCCAAACTGGAATTTGCGACGGTAATCGTCAATAGACCAGGACTTATTAGCGAACATAATAACGCCATTTTTAACTTTTGAAATCATTTCTTCCAAAGTTAAAGTTCCTCCCTCGAGATTAATATTTGCCATACGATCTATAGGCGCCCGGTTCCACGAGCTGGCGCGCGAATTGGCGACGCCCCGAAGGCCAGAGCGCATTTGGCTTTCTAAACTGCCTAGGCCTGCTTGAAGAATTCCATTTTTAATCAAGTATTTTTTTTCAGCTGGATTTCCAACCTCATCAAATTTGTAACTGGCCATTTCATGAGTAACAGTTGGATCAAATAAAACATTCATCTGAGAACTTCCATACTGAAGCTTGCCGAAATCTGCTGCCTGTACAAAGCTCCAGCCGGCGAAATTTCTTTCATCGCCCAAAATGCGATCTAATTCTAAAGGATGGCCAATGGATTCATGAATTTGCAACAGCATTTGATCGGGCGCCAAAATTAAATCACAAGTTTCTGTAGGACAATTTTCTGCAGTTAATAACTCAAGCGCCTCTGAAGAAATTTGATCACAGTCCCTTAATGCAGCTTCTAATTGAAAATGTTCAGCGCCAACCTGTAAACAGTTTCCACGCCCCCCATGTAATGATCGTGTCTGAGTTTCACCGCCGTCCCGCGCCGTTGCTGCCATGGAATTAATAACAATATCGAATTCCTGATCAAATTCGGCACCCGCGCTCGACATATATTTTTGCTTGCACGTGATGATCATCGCATCCGACGTTGTTGAAATAATTTTATCGCTGATCTTCATGCGTAAAGACGTTTGTTTTAAAAAATCGTAAATCTCAGCCATCGATAAGTGATCTAATTTTTTCTGCGACGGTGTTTTGTAAGATCCTTTTGATGGCGGTCTTATTTTCTGATCGAATTTAAACACCGGAAACTTCGCGCTGGTGTCGGTCATGGCGATGGCTTTATCAAACGCGTGCTTGATGCCTTCTGGAGTTGTTTCGCACGTCGCTCCATAGCCCATGTGGCCATTTCGCATGACTTCAATTAATAATCCGGAATCATCAAATTCATTCAACGAATCTGGTTTGCCATCACGCACGCTGATATCTCGAGTGCGTTCGTGAATGGTTTTAAAAGCAACAAAATCGGCATCTTTTTTATATTTATTAAATTCAGTTTGCATAGGCTTTTTTTATAAGCCATCTTTTACTTATGAGCAAAAGAAGAGACGAATATTTACAAAATCACTGGTTAAAGTATCCTGAGATGCCACGCGGCGCTTTGCGCTACGGGCGGACTGAGGCTTTACGCATGGGAACACAGAATTTAACTGAATGGACCTTTAAAGATGCGCCACAAATTAGGGCGGGCGATGTGTTGGTTGACGGTGATTTATTAGCACTGATGCCAGCAAATCAAGTTGTTTTGTTAACAGCAAACGTCACAGACAGAAAGCCAAAATTTGACAAATGGCCTGAGCAAAAAAAATGGTTTGAGTATTTGTCTTTGATCCGCACGTTTTTTAAAGAAAAGCGTTTCCAAGATGTGAAAACGCCAACACTAGTTGCCTGCCCAGGAACCGAACCAAGCCTTGAAGTTTTTGAAACCGAATTTGTATTGGGTTCGAAGAAAACAACTTTTTTTCTACCGACGTCACCAGAGTTAAATCTAAAAAAACTGTTAGTCGAAGGCGCTGAACGTATTTTTGAAATTGCGCCAGTTTTTAGAAACGGCGAATTAACCGACAAACATCATCCTGAATTTACAATGCTGGAATGGTATCGGTCCTTTGCAAATCTTTCGGCAATAAAAATGGATATGATTGAGATGATTGAATACGTATCAGATCAGCTGAAAGTAGAGCGGCCGGTCGAAGTTCTCACATTTACTGTGCCCGATTTATTTTTGAAACACTGTCAGTTCGAACTGAAACCAACAACGTCCGAAGACGAACTAAAAAATCTTGCTGCAAAACTGCAGATCGATGTTTCCGGCGCCCAATCGATCGACGATTATTTTTATTTAATTTTTATGGAAAAAATAGAATTTCAGTGGCCTGCAGACCGCTTGGTTTTTGTTGAAAAATATCCGCCCTATCAAGCTGCATTAGCACGCATCGGTAGTGATGGATGGGCTGAACGCTTTGAAGTTTATTGGAATGGATTAGAATTAGCTAATGCGTTCCACGAGCTCAATAATCCAGATACTCAACGTCAACGAGCAGAGGAAGATCTTGCAAAAAAGAAACTGCTAGGAAAGAAACAGATTACTTTGGACGCTGATTTTTTTGAAGCGCTTGATTACGGTATGCCACCATCAGGTGGCATTGCAGTCGGATTAGAGCGACTGTATATGGCCTTGTTTAAGAAGAAAAATCTGAAGCAGGTTATAAAATAACGTGTCAAAGTTTTATACATGCTTGAATAGATTGCCGTGAGTTTAGTTTAGTATCGCTATCTTCAAAGGGATGACCTAGATTTGCTTCATCAGAATCAAATCGGAGGCTTCGTGATTAAAATCCTTTTAATGTCAGTAGTATCTTTAACGGTGATGTTTTCATGTTCAAAAGAAGAAACCATTGCAGTCCTTGACGAACCTCTGGATGTTTCTTGTAAGCCGGAATCGTCCTTGCTATCACCAGGTATTATAGGCGGTAAGCGCGTGACCCGCGGTGATAAGGATGACTCAACGGTTGCCTTAATTCTTTTTAAAGTGGGAAAAAATCGAACTGGATACTGCACGGGGGCGATGATCTCCCCGACAGTTATGTTAACAGCGGCGCATTGTATGCAAGCTGCCGCAAAAGATACGAAAGTTATCTTTTACACTTCGGTAAGCTGCGAAAGCGACTACAACCCAGCCAAAAATGCCCAAAGCGTAGATAAAATTATTATTCATGATGACTATTTACCGCTAGAGTCTGCAGCACTTGAAAGTAAAAATGACATCGCAATCCTTGTGTTAAAAGATCCTGCTCCGGCTAGATATCCAATTTATAAAATTGCCAAACCGACAGAAATTGCCAATAGCAAATTGTTTTTTTACGGCTACGGTGTGACTGGTTCTAACCAAGCGGGCATGGGTATTTTACGAAAAACGAGCTTTGCGGAAGAAGATTTTGAAATCCTAGTGGCAACAAAAAAAGTTAAGGTCACTCAAAATGGTGGCCGGGGAATTTGCTCTGGTGACTCTGGAGGCCCTGGCTTGGTCAATGTTGGCAGTGAATCAAAAATTTTAGGGATTAACTCATTTGTCATGGGCCCTGAAAATAATACTTGCAATGGTTCGGCAACGTTGGCGTTAGCCTATTCGTACGAGGCCTGGATACAAAATATTTTAGATCAAAATAAATAATTACGTTTTGTTGATCTCTTCTTTAAGTTCTTTGCCGACCTTAAAGAAGGGTAATTTTTTTTCATCTACTGCAATGACTTCGCCGGTGCGGGGATTGCGCCCTTTGTAAGAATCATATTTACGATTAACAAATGATCCAAATCCACGAATTTCAATGCGGTCATCCTTCATCAGAGCTTCGACCATTGTGTCGAAAATCGTATTCACAACAGCTTCGGCTTTTACCCGTGTGATACTTGCCTTTTCCGATACCAGATTGATTAAGTCCGCTTTGGTCATTGGGTCCCCTAAGTTATTGAAAACACTTTTATTATACTGTTTTTACAGGCTTTGAAAAGAAGCTCTTTAAAGTTGCGCGGCGTTTAAAACTGCCTGAATTCTGAATTATCTGGGTGTACGCATTTATAAGAGAGTCTATCATTTTTTGACGATTAAATACTTCGATGACTTTGCGTCTGGCTTTCTCTCCAATAAGCTCTCGTTCGGCCTCGTCACCGCTGATTAATTTATCTAATAATTTGGTTAATGTATCGACATCCGCTGGCCTGACCAAAAAGCCGTCAACACCATCTTCAATAATTTCTGATATGGGGCTGAGTTCTGAGCCAATTACAATTTTCTTCTGTGCCATGGCTTCAATTAAGCTGGGCTCAAGCCCTGTCGAACGTGAACTAAGATCGACATAGATTGGCGACGCCAGAATGCATTCAAGCATTTCCTCAGCTGTCGTTGAACCAGCCATAATAACACGACTACCAAGCGCTAAGTTCAGCATTTCAAATTCAACTTCTTTCCACTGGGGCCCATCACCTAGAAGTAGCAGGTACGTATTCGGTTTTTTTAAAACAATGCGCTCGAAGGCTTTTAATAGCGGCTTTACTTCGAATGAATTTGAGAAATCGGAAATGGCTAAAATGATTTGAGCATTTTCCGGAATATTCAATTTTAATTTGAAATTTTCTGACTCTGCTTTTGGAGTCAAATCCCCTAAGTTGATACCGTAGGGAACTGTGTAGGTGTGAAAATCCGGATACAAGTAATAGCGCTCGAGTATAAGTCTTTGCTGCGGTGTCGTTACAAATAGTCCATCGGCAGTGTCTAAGATGGCTCGATCCTGCATAAAATACGTTTGTAAAAATTTAAATCCTAAACGAACTGAATTTTTGATCATAGCCCAAACTGAATTTTGCTTTTCCGAAAGGATAGTGAATAGCTGAGCCATTTGAGTTGCTTCAACATCATAGGCCATGCAGATATTTAAATTCTTCTTGTGGCGACCAATTTTAAAGCCGCTTTGATCCAGGCTGTGCACCAAGTGAAATGGTTTTTCTTTATTTAAAGCCACAAATTTTTTATGGGCGGCATCTGAAAAGCGAACTGTTTTATACTGTGGCTGGCCTTCATTCAGGTAAAAGGCACGAATTCCATCCCTAAATAACTCAGGTTTTTTTAGCGGAGTCGACGTCGAAATAATGGTGACATCATGTCCACGTTCGGTCAGCCCACGGGCCAGCGGCCAAAGCAATCCAGTATCGCCAGCACGGCTTAAAACTGGAATTTTTTGTCCCACAAGGCAAATCCGCAGTTTTTGCGGCATGGATTCAGATTTCATAGTTATATTTTAGCTGAGTCTGAATCTATCAGGGAAGTCTTTTGATAAATAATTTTTAAATAAAGTCTGGATAGGTCATTAAAAAGTGAATCCAAAGAAGTCTGGTTCAATTTTTTACTTAGAAATGGTTTGTTAAACAGCGAATCGCCCATGTGGCTGTTCAGTTCGTCAATCCAGTTTGCAGATGTTGTGACGAGGCAATTTTGGCCCGAGGTCCAGTGCTTTGAAAATCCCGTGGCCTGGAATTGGTTCAAAATCAAAAGGTGATTATTTTTTAAGGCCAATTCAAACCAGTGTGTAAACTCACTGTGTTTTATATCAGAAGCTGCCACAAGCAAACCTAAGGGTGGACCTTCAAGCACAGCCTGCATTTTAGATTCCGACAAAACCAATTCATAGTTTGCAGGAATTTTGTTTTCTCGTAATAGTTCGTTCCAGCTTTTTCGGAGCTGACTGGAAGTCATTTTTTCTAGAAGCTTTCGGGCATCGAAATAAACAGACTTTTCAGTGTGTAATTGCAGACCCTCTTCTAAATTCTTTTGCAGAGGGAAGACAAATCCCTCGATAGCTCGTGGTTGAGCCTCTATTTCGCTGTTACTTTCAAATAAAGTTGGAATAATCATTTTATTGCCAGTTTTGCTGCGAAAGAGCTTCAGGTAATTTGTTTGGCTTACTGTGAGCGCATCGGGATTGTTGAATGATAGATGTTGATAATTTTGTAAATTTGCAGTCAGCGGAGCATTAAGTACGCTCAGCACAACGGCCTTGCCAAGTGCCTTCGCGGCACTCATGCAGAAGACCTCATTCCAGCTCAGTGGCAGCGAAGAAACAATAAAATGTATGACTTGATAAGGATTTAATATCAGGCGGGGTAAATTGATCGTTGCAGTTTGTTCTGTCTGAAAACCCAGAAGCTCCAACTGCTCAGCCATCACTTTCGTCATAACATCATGTTTTTTTGTATAAAGTAAAACGGAAATCATTTATTTCTCACCGTCTAAATGAAAGGCTTTGAATATGCGAGATAAATTTTTCCGATTTGCGTCTGGAATTTTTTTGTCTGCTAACTTCGAGGGTAAAATCCATTCCAGTTGCACATGATGCTGAGTTTTTGGTTCACCTTTCCAGAATAAAATTTCATAAAATAAAATAAGAATTCCAACGTCACCATAGGAATGAGAACAAGCTAGCTTGAGTTCACCGACGATGGCTTCAATGCCCAGTTCTTCATTTAACTCGCGGGCGAGTGCTTCTTCAGGAGTTTCACCCAGTTCAATTTTACCGCCTGGAAATTCCCACAAGCCTGCTAAGGTATGATTTTCAGGACGCTGGCCAATTAAAATTTTTGAGTCTTTTTTCAAAAGTCCAGCAACGACTGGAATCCAGTTTTTTTTAATATGTGGCTTTCGCAGCTTTGCGTCGGCGGGCTTTGTGTCCTTGTTAACCAACTTGTTTTCCATTTTTTCCATAAAACTTACGAGCTACATTTTTAAAAAAACCGGGTCCCTCAAAAATAAGCGCCGAATAGACTTCAACTAAATCAGCACCGAGCTCGATTCTTTCAAAAACATCATCAGCTGTCATCACTCCACCGACTGAAATAAGTAACATTCTCTGGCGGTCCGGGCCTAAATGATTGCAGACGATCTGAAGTGCTTTTTTTGACAAGTGCTGTAACGGTTTGCCCGAAACTCCGCCAGTTTCCGGGAACCTTTTTATTGTTGTGCGGCTTAGTGTCGTATTTGTTAATACGAACCCATCAATTTTAGCCTCTAAACAGGTATCAATAATTGCTTTAAAATTATCAGCAGGTAAATCTGGGCTTAATTTTATGAGTACAGGTTTTTCAACTGCATGTTCTGCTGCAAATTTTTCTCGTGCAGTCAGAATTGGATTTAAGAAGTTTTTTAGATTTTGAGACGTAGCTAGGTCTCGTAATCCCACAGTGTTCGGACTGCTGACGTTGACAACAAAGGCATCGGCTAAGGCATAAAATTTTTCTAGCAAAAAAACATAATCTAAATAGGCAGTTTCATTTGCTGTGCTGCGATTTTTTCCAATATTAACAAATACGGGCATTGATGAGGACTGGCGATAACTTTTTAAATTGTAATAGGCCTCGTCTGCCCCGTTGGATGGAAACCCCATTTGATTCCACAGAGCTTGATCATCGAGGCTTCGATCCATTATTTTTCCGGCATTAGCAGCTTGTGGCTCGGGGACAACAGTTCCAATTTCGACAAAGCCACAACCCAGCGGCCCCCATACATTCAGTAACTCAGCGTCCTTATCAAGACCGCCGGCTAATCCCAAGCGATTTTTAAAGACGATATTTTTCCATACAAAAGTCTTCCACGCTGGTGTTGGAGCATGCTGAAGCAGCGAATACAATTGCAAAGCTAGCGGACTTAAAGCGTGCGCTAGTTGTGGAGGGAGTAACAGCCAGGGCTTCATTTATCGTGGATAAAGTCCACGCAGCAACATTGCTTTTTCTAAGCGGGCAATTGACACAGCTAAAGCAGCTGAACGCATATCCACCTTTTTTTCCTGCTGTAATTTATGTACATTATCGAAAGCTTTTAAGATGATGCCTTTTAATTTAAAATCAACATCGGCCTCATCCCAGAAAAAAGACATGATATCTTGAACCCATTCAAAATAAGAAACGATCACACCGCCACCATTAGCGACGACGTCAGGAGCAATAAAAATACCGCGCTTGTGTAAAATTTTTGTTGCGGCGTTTGTTACTGGACCGTTTGCACCTTCAACAATTAATTTACATTTTATTTTTTCAGCGTTGTGAATATCAATTTGGCCTTCAAGTGCGCATGGCAATAAAGCATCGCACTCGGTCTCTAAGAGTTCTTCATTAGTGATGGACTGTGATTTCGGATAGCCACGAACACCTTTGTTGTCTTTTACATACTCGATTAAATCTGGAATATTAAAACCATCACCATTAAAAATCCCGCCAGTGACATCACTGACTGCAATGATGCGCGCTCCGCGCTCGAAAGCAAATTTGGCAGCGAATGATCCGACATTTCCAAAACCTTGTATCACAATACGGGATCCTGCCATCGTCATGCGGTTTATTTCCATGGCACGTTCACAAACGTAAATAACACCTAAACCAGTTGCATGATTACGTCCCAAAGAGCCGCCAATTTCAACCGGCTTTCCAGTGACGACTCCAGGTTGGGCGTAGCCGCCCTGTTCTTGTGAGTAGGTGTCCATAAACCACGCCATCGTTTGTGGATCGGTGCCAACATCCGGTGCTGGAATATCTTTATTAGGTCCAATGAATGGCGAAATTTCAGACGTGTAGCGTCTGGTTAAATTTTGTTTTTCAGTTCGAGATAACTTAGAGGGATCGACGCAAACTCCGCCTTTAGCGCCACCCAAAGGCAATCCCAATACGGAGTTCTTAAAAGTCATCAATGCGGCTAGGCCCACAACTTCAGGTAGATCTACATTTTGGTGATATCGAATTCCGCCTTTGTATGGACCTAAAGTTGAATTGTATTGAACACGGTAACCGGTGAAAACTTTTACCGATTGATCATCCATACGAACTGGGATTGAGACAGTTACACACCGTCGGGGCTTGCGCAAACGCTCCATAATATTGGGATCACAATTAATTAGCTTGGCAGCCTCATCGATTGTCTGCAAAGTATTTTGGAATAAAGGACCGTTTAAATGAGACTCAGAATCTGGGTTCAAATTATGTTGGCTAGGCATCGAAAAAAACTCCTTAAAATGATAATGAAACAAGTGTAGAAAAACCCCTATGGCCTGTCGAGCAATTATTTTTATCATCAACTTTCTGGTCGTGGCCGTCGTCTGCGTGGGTGCAGTAACCTCAAGCCGTGCTTTTGCCGCGCTGGAAACCCAGTCAGAGCCCGTGAACTGGAGTCTTTTAAATAGTAAAAATCTGAGTATTCAAAGCACATCTGTCGGCGGTGGAGACTCTTACGCGACGTACCCCCTGTGGTTGCAGACAATTTATACCAAATTCATGAATTGGGAGCCTCGAGTCAAAGTCGACACCTTGCAGGAGACAAATTGCAGGCTTAGTTTTTCATCACAAAAATTAGAGATTAGAATTTCTGAACTGAGTCAATTTATGAGGGAAAAACCCGAGTGCACATACTTGAAAGATGCAGAAAAGACATCGGTGCTGCAAAAAATTATACAGTCTTTATCCATAGAATTTAATATGTCCGACACTCAGCATTTTCGCAAAGTGCTGTTTAAAGTGCCACGTGCGGATTCTGATAAGCCAGTGCATGTGCGCGGATTATTAGGGCTCCATGATGACAATAAACCTAGACCTTTGGTTGTATTGAGGATGGGCGTGCATGGAAATATTGACGAGTTTTTGGCTGAGCGTTTTGTTGCAAAATTGATTTATGAAGATTTTGGATTCAACGTGCTGGCGCTTGAAAGCTTAACCAGTCATGGCTATTTGTCGCTGGATAATCCAGTTACTTTTGGCGGCGTCGATGAGGGGCTTCACACGTTTTACATTTTGCAAGAATTGCGATCAGCAAATCTGCAGCATTTGTTTTCTGAAATTCACCTGATGGGAATTAGTCTTGGTGCTCACGGAGTTTTTTTTTCACAAGCCCTCGATGAAGTGAATAGCAACTATTTAAAAACGGTGACTGCATTTTGTCCTGTTATCAACTTGGTTAAAACACTTTCGAATCAGCACGATGCTAAAATTGACTTCGGCCTTGTCGATTTGTGGAATTACCGCCGGCTACAAGCCGTCAGGCAACGTATTCCAGAATTAGACCCAAAAGATTGGTGGATGATTTTTTTCGATTTCAAGCCCCGCTATGTGCCTGGAATTGTCAGCTACCTAGAAACCCATCGCCGCAAGCCCACCGTGAAAGTGCCCGACGACATCCAGTGGCCAGCGGGCCTAAAGAGTCATTTGCAAAACGCACACTCATTTTCGGAACTTACTGATTACTGGGCCTACTATGAGAATAACAAATCACCGACACTTATTGTGGCAACTGCAAATGACCTTATGGTATCTGCTGAACTTAACACTGACCTCATTGTACAAAAAAAACAAAAAGGAAAGTTTAACAAAACACAAATTCTACAGTTAAATAGAAGCTTGCACTGCGGGCTGGCCACGGATTATCAGTGGGACTTTATAATAAACTTGCTGCGCACGCAATGGGGAGACCCCCTTAAGTAAACCGCTAGCAAAAAACGGAGGATTGAATGAGCGAGACCTATTATGACCCGAAAGATTTAAGCAAGTTTTCAAAAATTGCGGACTTTGAACCGAACTTAGCCGGAAAGTTTTTTTCCTATTACGGCGATGTTTTTAAAGAAGGCGCATTAACTGTTCGAGAGAAATCTTTGATTGCTCTTGCTGTTTCGCATGCTGTTCAATGTCCGTACTGCATCGACGCCTACACATCAGATAGTTTAGAAAAAGGCGCTAGTGAAAAAATGATGATGGAAGCAGTTCACGTAGCCGCAGCAATTCGCGGCGGAGCTACTTTGGTTCACGGCGTTCAGATGATGAACAAAGCGAAGAAAATTGGAATGTAGGAGTTCATTTTTTTAAGCGTAGTAATTCCTGCAAATGATATTCATGCTAATTCTTTTTTACAAAGAACCCTAGACTCTTTAAAAAGTTTTAAAAATCTTGAAGTTATTTCTGTAGATTTGAATCAGGCAAAGTCCAGAGCTGAGCGCTTGAATATTGGATTTCATAAATCCCGTGGATCGATTGTGCTGTTTCATCATCCACGCAGTTTTGTTGAACCTGCTGGCATTCAGCAATTAATTGATCTTTCTGAAATGCAGAACCGTGAAGAAATGTGGGGTGGATTTACTCACCAGTTTGATAAAGCACACTGGTTACTAAAATTCACCTCGTGGTACTCGAATGAAATTCGGGGAAAAGGAAAAGGTATTCTGTACTTAGATCACTGTATCTTTTTCAGCCGGGAGCTGTGGAAACAAAATATACCCCATGTCGAAATTTTTGAAGACACTTTGTTAAGTTATAATTTTTTAAAAAAATCGAAACCAGTTATTTTGCCTTTTAAATCACAAACATCGGCAGTCCGTTTTGAAAAAAATGGACTCTGGCGACAATCCCTTATGAACCAAGTT
>JAYUTU010000157.1:0-12850 GCA_043754975.1 Bdellovibrionales bacterium
ATCGGATGTTCCAGCATTTATTAAACGCTGTCAAAAGTTAGATGCAGCACTGAAAAAGGATGCGATTGCAGTTTCAGCAATAAAAGCAGTAGGCCTGGGTGGAGTGGCAGTGACCTGTTTTAAAATGATGACTGGCGCAAATAGTGGAAATGTTGGATTTGATCTGAGTTTCGACATGAGCACGCTGAAAGAGACTGAATTATTTAAAGATGAATTGTACAGTTTTTTAATCACCACAAACGAAGCTGAGAGATTAATCACTTTTTTAAAAAGCTTTTTTAGTGAAGACGATTTAATTGAAGTCAGAAAAATTGGCGAGACATGTGCTACAAAAATTCAACTTACGAACTCAGTCCAGTTTGATTTTACTGATTTCCACAGCCGCATGGATAAAGGAATTTAATGTTTTCAAAAAGTTCATGGAAAGATGAGTGCGGAGTATTTGGAATCTGGAACCATCCAGAAGCTGCGCGCTTAACGTACTTAGGTCTGTACGCGCTTCAGCACCGGGGACAGGAAGCGGCTGGCATCGTTTCATTAGAGACACAGCCTACTCAAAATAATTCCATTCAAAGTAAACCCACTCATCATATTTACAAGAGTTTAGGACTAGTTGCAGATATTTTTAAAGAATCCCATTTAACAAATCTAAAAGGCCAAGCAGCTATTGGTCACGTTCGGTATTCAACAACTGGGGGAAATTCAGCAATCAATGTGCAGCCGCTAACATCTAATTTGCTTTCAGGACCTGTGGCAGTGGCTCATAATGGAAATATCGTTAATAGTTCTATTTTGCGCGAAGCTTTGCAACGTGACGGTGCTATTTTTCAAGGAAACAATGACACAGAAGTGCTTTTGCATTTGCTGGCAAAAAATCCGTCCGTTCATTTGCGTTCGGCACTGAAAGAAAGTCTTGCATACTTAGACGGGGCCTATAGCCTCGTTATTTTAGCACACGACCGTATGATCGCTGCACGGGACCCCTTGGGGTTTAGACCGCTTGTTCTAGGGCGCCTTGGAAAAAATTCTGAGACAAGTTACGTCGTTGCGAGCGAAACGTGTGCCCTCGATTTAATAGGCGCTGAATTTGTTCGAGAAGTCGAGCCCGGAGAAATTTTAGAAATTTCTGGTAATGAACTTATTTCTGAAAAAATTCCGCGGGCTAATTCGCAGCGAAAATCAGCTCAGTGTGTTTTTGAACATGTTTATTTTTCCAGACCAGACAGCGTTGTGTTTGGCCGCTCTGTGTATGAATCCAGAAAAAAATTTGGTGAGCAGCTAGCGCTCGAAGGTCAAGTCGATGCCGATGTTGTTATTCCTGTTCCAGATAGCGGCGTTCCCTCAGCATTGGGATATTCGCAAAAAAGTGGAATTCCATTTGAGTTTGGCCTTATTCGGAATCACTATGTAGGGCGAACGTTTATTCAACCGACGCAAGCTGTGCGAGATATTGGTGTAAAAATTAAACTCAATGCCCAGTTTGGTATTTTAAAAGATAAGCGCGTGGTGGTAATTGATGACTCCCTGGTACGCGGCACCACGAGTCAAAAAATTATTCAAATGTTACGGGCTGCAGGTGCTAAAGAAGTGCATTTGCGAATTGCTTCGCCGCCCACGGTGGGGCCTTGTTATTACGGCGTGGACACACCCCAAAAAAGTGAGTTGATCGCATCTCATCAAAGCACAGAAGATATTCGACGCTTCATTGGTGCAGACTCGTTGGCTTACTTAAGTGAAAAAGGAATGTGGCGGGCCATGAGTGCTGGTCCTGAAACGTTCTGCGCAGCTTGTTTTAATGGTGATTATCCGACAAGCTTAAAGGGTGTTGAAATCCATAAAAACATCGAAAAAAATATCTAAAAAGAAATCTCACAAAGTTGCAAAAAATAGACACAGCTATTTTTTGCAACCCGGCGATTTAATTGATGTTATTGCGCCCGGATCAGCTACAGAAAATTCAATACTGCACAGCTCAGTTAAGGCTTTAGAGGCCTGGGGCTACAAAGTTCGTTGCTCTGAAAACCTGCTTAAACCAGAATTATTTTTAGCTAACACCGATGCCTTTCGGTTTCAGGATTTAAAAAAGGCCTTAGAAGCAAAAGATTCAAAGGCTGTATGGTGTTTGCGTGGGGGTTACGGATCCATTCGTCTGTTGCCATTTTTGAATAAAATGAAGACGCCTCAAAAGAAAAAACTTTTTATTGGGCTAAGTGATATTTCTTCCATTCACTTATTTTTAAATCAAAGTTGGAAATGGCCTACAGTGCACGGCCCCTTGGTTGACCGGCTAGGGCTAGATTTATTAACTGCTGAAAATATCCAGGAAATGCAACACGTCATGACGGGTGAAAATACGGAGACCCTATTTGACAGGCTCGTACCATTAACGGCCGCTGCTAAATCTGTAAAAAATATCGCAGGGACTATTATTGGTGGAAATTTGATGGTCATTACTTCTAGTGTCGGCACAAAAAATCAAATAAATGGATCAGGTCGAATTCTTTTTTTTGAAGAACTCAGCGAGCGCGGTTACCGGATTGATCGGTGCTTACAACAAATGAAGCAAGCAGGTGTTTTTAAAAACGTCAAAGCCGTGGTATTTGGCGATTTTATTAAATGCGAAGAGCCCGACGGGATTGATTTGTCGTTACCAACATTAACACAGTTTTTCAGCGATATGAAAATTGCGGCATTTGCTGGGGTGCAATCTGGGCACGCATGCCTTCAGCGGCCGCTATTTTTTAATACTCCTGCTCAAATTACAAAAAGCGTAATTGATAAATCAGGATTTCAAATGATAGTCTTAAATCCAAAATGAAATACTCTAGTCAAGAAAACAAACTTGCTGAACATATTCGAATTGCCATCCCAGACGTCACTCCGGGCGTGACAGTTCGTGCTTATCACACAGGACGATTAGTGTGTGATGTGAGCGTTGGTCAGACCTATCCCTACTATGACCTGTCGTCGTTAACTAAAGTTATTTTTACCCAACAGGCCATGATGGAAGCTTTTGATCAAGGAAAGTGGCAGTTAAATTCTAAAGTCAGTACGTATTTGCCAGATCTGAATTCAACCGAGATGACGATCATTGAACTTTTGACTCACACTTCGGGACTTCCTTGGTGGCAGCCCTTCTTTAAAGACGTGCCATTAGATAAAACCTGGCAGGAAAAGCGGGCTTGGCTTTTTGCAGAACTAAAAAAATGTGAAGTGAGTAAAACAGGTAAAGCTGTTTATTCGGATATAGGATATTTAGTTCTTGGCTTTATTTTAGAAAAAATGCATCAGAAAAATCTATTAGAGATCTGGGACGATTTTAAAAAACGGTATTATGCCAACACAACGTTAGACTTTCATGTTGAAAATAAAACCCCGTTACCGCGTCAGCAATTTGCACCCACTGAGGATTGTGTGTGGCGAAAAAAAACGATGCGCAGTGAAGTGCACGACGAAAACACATGGGCCCTTGGCGGAATTTCTACCCATGCCGGGTTATTTGGGAGCATCGAAGATGTCGCGGCGTTTGGACTTAATGTGCGTTCGCAACTGCAAGGAATTGCACGCTATCAAGTACGCCAGAAAACGGCGCAGTTGTTTGCCGCTCGAGCCATTCCAGTTGAAATAGGCGACTGGGCGTTAGGGTACATGATGCCCACGTTAGATGGCGCCAGCTGCGGGCCGCATTTTTCAATCTTATCGATTGGCCATACTGGCTTTACGGGGACTTCGTTTTGGTATGATCCGCGGCATGATTTATTAGTTTTAATTTTAAGTAACCGCATTCAGTACGGTCGGGAGAATAAATCCTTTCTGCAGCTGCGTCCAAAAATTCATAACTGGATTTTTGAATCTTTAAAAAGGACTATTTAATGCCCCATGCATCGATTAAAAATCTAACTGCTGGCAGCCGTATTCATATGATGGGAATTTGTGGAACTGCGATGGCGTCGTTGGCAGGACTGTTAAAGGATCGGGGCTACCAAGTCACTGGTAGTGATTCTAATCCGTACCCACCGATGTCGACACAAATTGAAGCCATGGGAATAAAAATTCAGACTCCCTATAAAAAAGAAAATTTAAATCCTAAGCCTGATTTTATCATTGTCGGAAACGTGATTTCAGCAAGTAATGTTGAGGCACAAGAGATGAACCACTTGCAAATTTCTTACTGCTCTTTACCGGAAGCTATGGGTGCGCTAATTATTGCTGAGCGCAAATCATTTGTCATTTCTGGCACGCACGGGAAAACCACAACAACTTCTTTACTGAGCTGGGTAGCAGAAACCTGTGGTCAGAAACCAGGTTTTTTAATTGGCGGAATTCCCAAGAACTTTGCGCAAAGTTTTCGAAATCCTAAGGCTGACACCTTTATCATCGAAGGCGATGAATATGACACAGCTTACTTTGATAAAGTTCCTAAGTTCATTCATTACAAACCGCAGTTTGTTATTTTAACTTCGGTTGAATTTGATCATGCTGATATTTATAAAGATTTTGCTGCAGTCAAAGAGGCTTTCTTTAAATTAGCTACTTTGGTGCCAACCGAGGGGTCCTTCATTTACTGGGGGGATGACCCTCATGTTTCTGAAATCGCAAAAAAAACAAGTGCTAAAAACTGCTTTTCCTATGGCTTTAATGAAACAAATGATTACCGTGTTCAAGTGCTTGAGCAAATAGATGGCTTTACTTTATTTGCCGTTTTTTTTAAGAACGAAAAGCTAGGTGATTTTCGAACGATTATGACCGGTAATTATAATATTTTAAATGCAACTGCAGTGATTGCTCAGGCGCATGTGCAGCAGTGGGATTTTAGCTCTGTGCAAAAAGCACTTTCGACATTTACCGGCGTGAAGCGCCGCCAAGAAATATTAGGCGAGCCAAACGGAATTTTAGTCATCGAAGATTTTGCACATCATCCGACTGCAGTAAAAGAGACCGTTAAGGGAATTCAAATCAGATACAGTGGACGAAAGGTCTTTTCTATTTTTGAGCCCCGGTCGGCAACGTCTCGTAGAAAAATATTTCAAAAAGATTATGTCGAAGCGTTTAGCTTTGCTGATGAAATTGTGCTGGCAGAGGCCTTTGATTTGGGTAAAATTGCGGCCGAAGATCGATTCTCTGTCGCTGAACTTGTGCTAGATTTAGAAAAAATTGGCAAAAAAGCGCAGTCCTTTCAAAAAGCAGATGATATCGTTCACTTTCTTAAAACCAGCGCCAAGCGTGGTGATGTGATTCTAATTATGAGTAATGGTGGATTTGATGGCATCTATCAAAAACTACTTACGACTCTAGCCTAAGATCTAATCAATTAAGACTAAGAACAACGCATTAATTGCAGTGATACTCAGATAGCGATTGAATCTGGGTTTATTAAAAAATAAAACAAAGCCAATGACAGACGTAAAGACAAAAAAATCAGGTGACCTAACGCCTCTGATGAAACAGTTCTGGGAAATTAAATCCTTTCATAATGATAAGGTCCTGCTATTTCGGATGGGTGATTTTTTTGAAATGTTTCATGACGACGCTGTCAAAGCGGCTCCTATTATTGGTATCGCACTGACTCAGCGAAATAAAAAATCAGAAGACTCCACACCCATGTGTGGAGTGCCTCATCATTCGATTGCAGGTCCGATCAATAAACTATTGGCTGCTGGTTTGAAAATTGCGATTTGTGATCAAATCGAAGATCCTAAATTGGCCAAAGGCTTGGTTAAGCGCGCCGTAACCCGCGTGCTGACTCCGGGTATGGTCTTTGATGCTGACACGTTAGATCACACAAAGGCTCACTACGTCTGCGCCGTTACTGAAGAGTCTATGAGCTTCGTCGATACCACGACGGGAGAATCTTTCTATTATGAGATAACACGAAGTGCTGAAAAACTGCGGCTATTAGAAATTTTACCGGTCGCAGAAATTGTGGTCGCAGATGCAACTGCAGCATGGATCAAAGAACATCAATTAGCTGAGCGGTTTTTAATTTCAGAACATGTCACGGAATCAAAAGATTCCAGATCGTTACTGACGGATTATATCACTCAATTATGTGTGAGTGATTTAAAACTTATTCTGCAGCCGTTTGAGAAGCGTGAAATTGAGCACCGACTTATCTTGTCACAGACAACGTTACGCCATTTAGAGGTTTTTACGAATTACCAGGGTAAGGAACAGGGCAGTTTGTTTAAAGCGATTGATCGTACAAAAACGTCTGCGGGCTCGCGCTTACTTCGTCAGTGGTTAAGTTTTCCATTAATGGCAATTCCGCAGATTGAAACGCGGCAAAAGAAAATTGGATTATTTCGTGATCACATGATGGAACTTAAAAAAGTTCGCGAAATTCTAGCTAGCATGGGTGATATGGAAAGACGCATCGGTAAGATTGCGCAGCCTCAATGTCATGGCCGGGATTTAGTTTCTTTAGCTGCCTCCATTAAAGTTGGTTTGCAGGCCATCCGGTGGTGTGAAAAATTCTTTACTTTTGATCATGCATCGTGTTTGCAAGTGGTCTCAGATTTGGCCTTACAGATTGAATCGACTATTGATGATGAGGCTCCGCTGTCTGTAAAACAAGGGCACGTCATTAAAAAAGGATTTTCTCAAGCACTGGATGAATTGATTTTTACTTCAACGCATGCTGCAGAAATGGTCGAGAAACTAGAGCAGCAAGAAAAAGAAAGCACTGGAATTAATTCACTGAAAATTAGATACAACTCAGTATTTGGTTATTACATTGAAATCACGCACACGCACAAAGACAAAGTTCCAGCCAGATATCAACGAAAACAGACACTGGCGAATGCAGAGCGCTTTTATACTGATGAGCTTTTAGATTTAGAAAAAAAAGTTTTATCAGCACAGTCCAAGCGTTTTGAATTAGAATTTGAGATTTATGCGGAGCTACGAAAGCGCGTCTTATCTCTTTCTTCTGACGTTTTAAAATTAGCTGCAATTTGTAATGAATTAGATGTCATTTCTAGTTTAAGTTGGCTCAGTCTCGAGGAAAGTTACTGTTGTCCTGAATTTCACAAGCCGGAAGATGTTTACCAAAAGCTTGATCTGCAGGATTCTCGGCACGCCGTGGTGGAGCAATTTGTTCGCGGAAAATTCGTAGCTAATTCTATTGTTTTACAACCGCAGGATTGTATTTTATTAACGGGGCCCAATATGGCCGGTAAATCAACCCTGATGCGACAAGTTGCTCTTACAGTGATATTAGCACAGATGGGTTGTTACGTTCCTGCGACACGTGCTAAATTGCCGATCTACGATTCTATTTTTACTCGTATTGGTGCCAGCGATCAATTATCCGAAGGACTTTCGACGTTCATGGTCGAGATGACTGAAACTGCTCAAATGCTGAAATCAGCCAGTGAAAAGAGCCTGCTGATACTAGATGAGGTCGGGCGAGGAACGGCAACTTACGATGGTTTATGTTTAGCGCAAGCGATACTAGAATATATTTTGAAACGAAAAAAAGCGCAGGTCTTTTTCGCGACCCATTACCATGAGCTCACAGCACTAGAAACGCAGTTTTCACAGATTAAAAACAAATACATGCAAGTCTTAACTTTGGCCAACGGCCAAATTGAATTTCTTCATATTTTACAAAGTGGCGCGGCTGGGCAAAGTTACGGTGTTAAGGTTGCTGAGCTTGCGGGTTTACCGAAAGAAATCACTGATCGTGCAACGACATTATTGAAAACTTTTGAAAACACAGCTGCGAACGAAGTTAAATTTTCTTCTGAAACTAAATCAGCGCGCAGTCAAATGTCCTTGTTTGAAACCGTAACAGCTTTAGATCCTGAGAAACAGAAGCTGATTGATGAATTGAAAATGTTTTCAATTACAAAGACATCACCACTTGAGGCACTAAATCAAATTGCAAAGTGGCAGGAAAAACTAAATTGATTATTTTTGGATAGTTTTTGATTTATCCGGAGCGGCTCCAGCAAGGCTTCCCTTGTGTTCGCGCCAGTTGTATTCCGAGTTTTTGATCAGGCGATTGTTCCAGTCATCCCACTGTTTTTTTGGTAACTTATGAGAGACCTGGCCCTTGTCGTCAAATATTTCAGGTTCTTTGCCGCCGAGAAAATCTGTGATTTTTTTAAATAAACTCATGCTTTAAGACTAACTACATTTTTGGATTAGCGCAAATATCAATAATGTCCATGCCGCGTTCTTCACCAGGGTAGGTTCCACCAGTTAACGTTGAATAGCACTCTTTAGCTGCTAATTTAAAAGCACTTTCCTGCGAGGCAGCTTTCTTTTTTATTTCGAAACTCTGTGTTCCAGATTTAAATACAAATTTGAAGTCTTTTGTAGGCGTCGGAGCTGCGAGCGCGCTAAACCCACTTAAGCTACTTAAGAGTAAGGTGATTGTTAGAACTGCTTTCATTGGTCCCTCCGGGGTTGGTTGTTCATCTCCCCTTTAGCTATTGCAAAATAGAGGGCCAGGTTTTAGCACAAATGTCTTGGATTGAGACCGCTAAGTTACTGAAATATCAACAGAATAACGCAGTGAAATCCAGTACCTGCCAAGCGCCAAAAAATGTTAAACACTACGGAAGTAAAGAGCGACTTTTTCAGTGTAATAGGCCCGCATAATAAGGGTCTATTACTGAGACGCTTTTAGACATGCGGCAGGAGATTTTATGCAGTCAGTAGTCTTTAAATTTAAGCTGGTTTTGGTTACTTTACTTTCCGTTTTGCTGACGAGCAGTTTAGTTTTTGCAGCTAACAAAAAAGTCTTAGTTATTTCTGATGTAGACGACACCTTAAAAGTGTCACACATTTTGGCTCCGCTACGAGCTGGTGCTCGGGTTGCAAATTTTTCGGCGCATTTCACGGGGATGTCTGAACTATTTCAGCTGTTACAACATGAGCCACAAACCACAACGCAATTTATTTATTTATCCAATGCGCCAGCACATATTGCGGGGTATGCAACGCTGCTGAATGCGCACCGACGGTTCTTACATTATCATGATTTTCCGGTGGGAACTCTAAGCCTTCGGGATGATTTTTTTGAACGAGATCACAAGATAACTGAAATTCGTAAACTCATCCGCAGCGAAAAACCAGATGCCGTTTTGTTTATAGGTGATAACGGCGAGCGAGACACTGAAATTTATGAAATGGCTGTGCAGGAGTTTCGTGGCAGCGGAACTCAATTTTTCACTTTCATTCATCAGCTTTATAAAGTGAAGCCAGGCCCTTTCGATGATCTTTTTTTTCCTGAAATTGGAAAAAAACTACGTCCTGATCAAGTTGGTTTCGTGACACCTATCGAAATTGCCATAGAACTTAATCAGAAAGGGATGCTAAGCCCTCAGTCCTTAAAATGGATCGTAGATAAATTAGCTCCGTCTATTGCCCGGGAAACTTTTTTTGAACCCGATACTTTTGGTAGCATTACTTTTCCATCATTTAAAAAATGCCAGGACTTTGTTTGGCGTTGGCCTCTGACAGCAGAACTGCAGTCGCTCGTGCAAAAAATTAAATCTGCTTGTAGATAACTTTTTAAATGCAGGCTAGAATGGTCAGCAATGCTGATTAAAAATGTTGTTCCGACTATCTATGAGGGCTTAATTTCACCCAAAGTGCTGGGCTTAGGCGCAGTTGAAACAAAAGCTACTTGTGATCGGTGTCTACGGTCACGGGATAAACGCTTCAGCTATACGTATAAAGAAAATCTAAAATGCTGCACATTTCATCCCTACTTACCTAATTACGCTGTGGGTGCCTTGTTGCTCGAGCCGCAGAAAACTGTAGGAATTTTAAAAATACAACAGAAAATTAAAGAGCGCCAATTTGCCCTGCCACTTGGAATCATGGCGCCGTATGACTACCAACTCGCTTTTTTATCCAAGGAAGATACTGATTTTGGGAACAGAAGCGATTTATTATGTCCGTATTTTAATGTGCCTGAAAATAAGTGTTCCATTTGGCAGTACCGTGGAGTGGTGTGTACGTCGTTTTACTGCCGCAGTGATTATGGACAGAACGGGCAAAAATTTTGGGCCGTGTTTAGTGATTACTTAAGTTATGTTGAAATGGCGCTGGCTGAAGAGTGCTTAGTGCAATTAGATTTTTCACCGCGGGATATTTCGGATCAACTTATGTATTTGAATAAACGTGATTTCACGAGCCAAGAACAATCACAAAAGGTGCTTGCGACTGAAGTTGATTTTGAGCTGTGGAATGGGTATCAAGATAAAGTACAGTTTTATCAAAAGTGCTTTTCCATTGTGAAGAATCTTGACCGAGTGCAATTTAGGACTATTTTGGGAACTCAAGGATTAGAGCTTGAGAAAGAAGTAATTGATTATGGTCATCGACGATAAAATTAATTCCTTAAAAGATGTATTTCTGGCCTGCACCACGTGGGAATCAAAATACGAAAAAATAATTGAACTTGGTAAAAAATGGCCAGGTTTGGATGAGGCTTTGAAATCAGAGGACCTTAAAGTGAAAGGCTGTCAGTCCCAAGTGTGGATTAAAGCTGAACTAACGGCAGATAAAAAAATAAAATTTTTTGGTGATAGCGATGCTCTTTTGGTCAAAGGTTTAGTCGCCCTGATACTGACTGTTTATACAGATGAAACGCCGCAGACTATCTTGCAGACTGATCTTAAATTTTTAAAGGACATCGGATTTGATACGGGCCTCAGTCCAAGCCGTTCGAATGGTTTATATTCGATGATAAAACAAATTAGATACTATGCGACAGCATTTCAGTATTTACTTTCAAAATAAGATCGACTTAAACTAATACGTGATTCATTTTCTAGTTTCTCTATTTGTAATGCTTGCGGTCGTTGATCCATTAGAGGCCCGCATTCGCATGCGCAAAGTCAAAGAACCTCCACGTACCTGTGCCGTGATGAAAATGGATGAGCTATTAAGCCGTCCGGCAAAACCTGTATGGTCTACCGAGAGACATAGCCTTGTTGTTGGTGAGCAAATCATGTTGGTTAATGATCTCGGGGTAAAAATCTGCTCGTTGAACAAAGACCGGTTTAGTAGCGTGGGCGATATCACTCAATTTCGGTTTTACATTGATGAATACAAAGAGGTTTTGTATCCTTATATAGACACTAAAGACCGCGGCTTTTTAGTGATTAAAGTGCCATTTGCGACCTGCTCGCTGGACGACCGCACGACGTTAGCAAAATTTGAATTGCCGGCCTGCGAGAAACCGAAAAAGGCGAAGCGAAAAAGTAGTAAAGGTAGAAATAAATCTACAAAACAGAAATGAGGCCCGTTGTGACCAGTTTAAGATTAACCTTCATTGCCGTATGTTTTTCATTAACCGCACACGCAGGAGCCCCCGCTATGGACTGGAAAAAACCAACCGACGCTGAGCTGAAAGCTAAGCTGACAAAAATTCAGTACGATGTGACGCAAAAAGAGGGCACCGAGCGGCCTTTTCAAAATGAATATGATAAAAATAAAGAGGACGGCCTGTATGTTGACATCGTCTCTGGCGAGCCGCTATTTAGCTCTGCAGATAAATTTGATTCTGGCACCGGCTGGCCCAGCTTCACAAAACCCCTAGATGATAAATTTGTGACATTAAAAAAAGACCGCAAATTATTTTCTGAACGCACGGAAGTGCGCAGTGTAAAAGCGGATTCGCATCTTGGCCATGTGTTCGATGACGGACCGCAGCCCACCGGCAAGCGGTATTGTATGAATTCAGCATCCATGAAATTTATCCCCGCAGCCCAATTAGAAAAAGAAGGCTACGGTGAATTCGCTAAATTATTTACTGATAAAAAAAAAAGTTTGAAAAACTAGAAAAAATCGCAAAGCTAACAGTGGCTGGCGGTTGTTTCTGGTGTATGGAAAAGCCCTTTGAAGATCTGCCAGGAGTGATATCCGTTAAATCAGGCTACGCCGGCGGTTCCAGTGCAACCGCAACCTATGAGCAAGTCTCTGCCGGCGAGACCGGGCACATCGAAGTGGTGCAAGTTGAATACGACCCAAGCCGTGTTAAATTAGAAAAAATTCTTGAAGTTTTTTGGAAAAATGTGGACCCCTATGATGGGGACGGACAGTTTTGTGATAAAGGCAGTCAATATGTCAGCGCCCTATTTTATCAGTCGAGCGAACAAAACCAAGCGTTCATTAAAAGTTGGCAAGACAGCCAAAAAAAGATTTTACAACGAGGCCAATTAAAAACTAAATTTCTACCAGCCGCGGAATTTTTTGTTGCTGAAGAGTATCATCAGGATTATTACAAAGTAAATCCCATCCGCTACAACTATTACCGAAATGGCTGCGGACGTGACAAACGCTTAAAACAAATTTGGAAACAGTAATTAAAATGCCGCCAAAGAGCGATTCCATCCTGGCCATTGATTTTGGTACCAGTAATTCTTTGGTGGGTGCAGTTATTAACGGAAAAGCGATCGAGGCTTTACCGTTAGATTCCAAAGCTACTGATCCGACGCTGATGCGGACTCTGCTTTATTTTCCGCACGGAGATTTATGTTATTACGGAGCTGAAGCCATTTTGCAGTATAGCGAACACGACATGGAAGGCCGCTTGTTTCGCTCATTTAAAACACATTTAGCTAATCCGTCTTATTTAGGTAGTGTTATTGGTAACCGTATTTTAAGTATTGATCATATGGTTGGAACTTTTTTACTAGAACTAAAAAAAAGAGCTGAAAAAATCTTAGGCCAAACTGTAAACCGAGTGGTGCTAGGCCGGCCGGCGCGGTATTCGATGGACGCTGTTAATGACGAGTTAGCACTTCAGCGCATGACAAAGGCCGCCCAGTTTGCAGGGTTTTCAGAAATTCAATTTGTCCCAGAACCCTTAGCAGCTGCTTTTGATTAT
>JAYUTU010000158.1:0-12825 GCA_043754975.1 Bdellovibrionales bacterium
AAAAAATGGCGATGTGGACGAGGACTCTGCCGTTGGTAAAACCAGCGGAGCTGCAGCAAAATTTTTAGCCACTAGGTTTCTAGCTGCTGCCGTCTGCGCTAAAAGAGCTGCATCGTCTGTAGATAAAATCACAGTCCGGGCATCACGTGCCGTTTGATCCGCCACAAATTGTGAGAGTGCCCGTCGATCAAACTCGGTGCTTTCAAATTCCATGGTTTCTGCAGAAATTTTCAATACTGGCTTTGTGCTATCCCTGAAGCCAATTTGCAGCTGCTGTGTCGTTTCCGCAGAATTTGTATAGGAATCTGGATTTTTTAGATGAGCTGGATTAGCCGTTACCACAACTGTAAACAGAGTAGTCAAAGTGACTGCATAAAGCCGCAGGCTAGCGCCCAGAACCCCGTGTAATTTAAACCGACTCAGCAAACAGTCCATAAACGAATTAAAAGCAAACTGTGCGCCCAAATCAGTTTTAATAGGTATCAACCGATTAGCTTTACTAGAATTTAACAATATTTTTAATGTCCATAGTGTCCATAGTATAGTGTCCATAGTTAGGAGACGTAAATAATCTCAGGAATTAAATTTTTTTTTGAGATTATTTAAACAAAATGTAATATACTTCCGCAATCACAGAAAAAAGGTTCAAATTTTAAATGCCTGTAAATAAAATTAAGACCACATTATGGAAAGCAGCTAAGCACTTGGTTGTGCTGGTGGGCGCAGGAATAGTCTACTATTTGGTCGCTCGTTTGGGTTTAGCAGTAGCTTCGCTCAACACGCAAGTCTCGCCGGTTTGGCCGGCCACTGGTATCGCTGCCTGGGTGGTTTTTGTTGGCGGCCTACCGGCTGCGCTGGGTGTTTTCATCGCCGCGTTTTTGGCTAATTTCGGTACTGGCCTTGCCGCAGCTCCGAGCTTACTGATTGCCTCTGGAAATACTGCAGAAGCCCTGGTCGGCATTTTTGTATTTAATTTTTTAATGAAATACAAGGATGAGTACGGAGTTCACAGCCGCGCAATTTTTGCGGTGTTCACCATCGCAGTCGCTACCATGGTCAGTGCTACAATCGGAACCCTGGCATTACTTATTTTTAAAGTTATCTCTACAGACGCTGCAGGTAAAAATTGGATCACGTGGTGGATTGGCGACGTGATTGGATGTTTATTTCTTATTCCTTTTGCTTATAAAATTTATCGCGTGCGCTCAGCAGCACAATCATCTCAGTCAGCCCAATCAAAACAACAATCTGCTTTACCTCGAAAGTTTCCTCAATTGGCGTTCCTATTTGGTCTGACATTCCTACTCAATTTTTTCGTTTTTGAGACTGGATTTGGTACGGGTTTTTTATTCGTTATTTTTTTACCCCTGCTGCTAGCTGCTATTTGGATGGATTCCTTGTGGATTTATATTCTGTCGTTCATCACCTGCACGTGGGCTATTTTTTCGACGATTTCCGGTTCGGGACCTTTCATCGGGAACCAGCTGAACGAGAACCTCATTCACTTGCAATTATTCTTAATGGGTTTGGGAATCACGGCGCTGGGTCTTGGCAGTCTAAAGCAAGAAAGACTGCCGCAACGAACAGTCTTGGCGCTGCTAGCTGGTTGGATTTTATCAGGATTAAGTTTTTATTCATTTTATAATTCCAACCAGGAAATTGATACCAGTCGTTTCGCAATGAGGACCGAGCAAGCTGAAAATGCCATACACTCCAGATTAAAAGATTACATTGCAATTCTAGACAGCGGTTCCGATTTTTTCAATGCGTCCAATTTTGTTACCCGCGCGGAATGGAAGTCTTTTACCGAAAGACTTATTTTAAACGAAGATTATTCGAGTATTGAAAGTTTAACCGTTGCATTTGCGACACCCGTTCTGGATAAAAATGTTTTTCATAAGATTCATAATTTAGCAAACGAATTGCCAGACCCCAGTTTTGCATCCATCCCGATCCGAGAGACAAACCACATCGTGGCAGAACCAGAGACAAACTTAATTATCACTTACGTTGAACCCTATTCGACAAAAAAGAAAGTTGTAGGGCTAAATTTGTCCTCAGAAAAAAACCGCTACGAAGCCATTCTGCGAGCGCGTGACACGGGTGCTGCTGCGGCCTCAGGTTACATCCATTTGACCTTGGATAAAGTTGCCCGCCCCGCCTTTATTTTATTTTTGCCAATTTATAAAAATGAAGCCTCAGTGCTTTCAATCCCCGAGCGGCAAGCGGCTTTTCGTGGAGTGATCTACGCACCAATCATTTTTGATAAATTTATTACTAGTTCGCTGGGCCGATTGGCCGACGATGTGCATTTAACCGTGAGCTTTGATTCTCAAATTAAAGCTGAATCCCGAATTGTTTTTGAATCCAAATCAACTCCGATCAATCGCACGGATACGATTGTAAAACACACGACACTCGGTGGTCAGCCCATTACCTACACGTGGCGCAAAGCTTCAACATTCCAACCGAGCTCGAGTTTAATCTACGCACTCATTAGCTTTTTAGGTGCCCTGCTGTCATTGCTGCTAGCCATGATGTTATCATCGCTACAGAATTTAACAACACGTGCCCAAGAGTTAGCGGCTCATCAGACAAAAGAAATTTTGGCCAAAAACCGAGTTTGGAAATTGCTCACTGACACGTCCCCGGTTGCTATTTTCTTAACGGACCCAAACGGGAAATGCACCTATGCAAATCCGATGTGGGGCAAATTAACAGGGCGCAGTCCAGAGGCTGCTCTTGGTGATCAATGGATTGATGCAATTCATCCCGAAGATTTAGATTCTGTGATGCAAAGTTGGCAGAATTTATTTCTAACTGGAAATTTTGATTGTCAGTACCGCTTTTTATTACCCGATGAAAGCATCGCTGATGTGCGTACGAAGTCCGTACCGTTGTTAGATGAGCACGGAAAAATAAATGGATACCTTGGAATCATCCAAGACATGACAGATTCTGTTAAAAAAACGAATGCTTTGTTAGCTTCATCGCGCATGTCATCCCTAGGAGAAATGGCCAGCGGGATTGCCCATGAAATTAATAATCCGTTATCGATCATTTTAGGAAATGCTGATTTGCTCGACTCCCACTTAGATTCTGATCAAATAAATTTGCCAAAAGTAAAACATTATTTAAATCAAATGACGACGACAGTGCACCGGATAGCTAAAATAATTCGGGGTCTGAGATCCTTCGCACGAGAAACCAGCAAAGAACCTTTTGAAAAGTGCCGCATCAAAGATGTCATCGGAGACACATTAGAATTATGCCGTGAGCGTTTCAGAAGTAACGGCGTAAAACTGATTTTACCGTCTGAAATAGATTCAGAAATTTATTTTTCGGGTCGCTCCGAACAGATTGCACAGGTGCTCTTAAATTTACTAAATAACGGATTTGATGCCGCTGTTGATGCCAAAGAAAAATGGCTAGAAATTAAAGTTAAAATCCAGCGTGGTAAGATTCAAATTAAAATTACCGATTCGGGTTTAGGAATTGACGCCGAACATTTACAAAAAATATTTGAACCTTTTTATACCAGCAAAAAAGTGGGCCATGGTACTGGTCTTGGACTGAGTATTTCTAAAGGCATCATCGCGCATCACCATGGCCGCTTGTATATCGACAAATCAGCCGCTAACACGACGTTTGTGGTCGAGTTAGAGCAGCTGTTAGAAGAACTCCAGCCCAACCTAACTTAGCATTTAATTTTTGTCTCAATTTAAAACTACCCGTTTAAAAAAAGGTTAAGCAACCAGCTACAGAGCTTGTGATTTCATGCCGATAACCATGTCATGAAATGCGCGAGCAAAATCGGCTTACTTATGATAAGTGCCATCACTTTCACTTTGATTAGTTGTAGTCCGCCTGCCATTCAAAAAGTTATTAGCCCTTCATCCACTGTTCCGCCCACTTCAACAACTCCAGATTTGTCGCCACCGCCTTCGCCAACTCCGCCTGCGATGAAAGTGGATTCTATTTCGCCGACGACGTCTGGGACTGCCGGTGGACCGACGTTAACGATCACGGGTTCTTTGTTTCAATCTGGTGCAACGGTACTAGTGGGAAGCACAAGTTGCACACCGGTAACATTTGTTTCAGCTACACAATTAACATGTCCCATTCCGGCGCGTGCTGCGGGAACAGTTGGCGTTAGCGTTACTAATCCCGGGGGGATTGGATATACTCTGGCAGCATCACTTGTTTTCGCAGATACGTTTCCTGCTCCAACAGTTTCTGCAATATCCCCTACCAGCGGCTCTTCGTTCGGAGGCAATGTTGTCACGCTGACTGGAACGGGTTTTCAATCTGGAGCTACTGTGAAGGTTGACGGCGTCGTGTGCACGGCACCTACTGTTGTGTCAGCAACTTCTATGACGTGTACAACCCCATCACGAATAATTTTGGGCGCGGTAGATATTGCTGTGCAAAATCCGGATGCTCAAATAGGAACCTTGCCCTCGGGATTTACCTATTACGACCCACCAACATTTACGTCGCTAAAAACGGATGTTTTAAACCCCCACTGTGCAAGTTGTCATGGGGGCTCTGGTGGTTTTTCTGTCGCAACCTACGGCGATGTGATGACAAAGGTTACTGCCGGCGATCCGTTGGCTGCTGGTAGCAGGCTGTACTTCAGAACGCAAAACGGAACGATGCCACAAAGTGGACCGCTTAGTGCTTCGGATGTGCAAAAGATCTACGATTGGATTTTCGCAAACGCGCCTAATAATTAGTTTTTATAATTAGTTTTTATAATTATCTGAAATGCTACAGCTGGCTGTTGATTCGCTTAATAAGCAAATCGAGATCCAGCTGCTCTAGTAGAACGCCATTGACAAAAAAGCTGGGAGTGCCTTGAACCCCTGCGCGCTTGCCGTCGGCTTCATCCAAATTAATTATTTTTTCGAACTCAGGATCATTCATATCTTTTTTAATGCGCTCGACATTGAGTGCGCGCACTGTTGAAATCACATCCATAATTTGTTTTTCCGTCGACACACGTTGTTCGCCCCAAATACTTTGGTTATCAAACAGGGCCTGTTGAACTTCTAGAAATAAATTTTGCTTTCGTGCAGCTTCTAAAACCTTAATCGCAGTTTTTGAATTAAAATGATAAGGCATATAGCGAAATATCCATCGCACACGACCTTCATAATGTTTCATTTCATTTTTAATAAAGGGACTCACCTTTGCGCAGGATTCACACTCAGGGTCAAAAAACTCAACCACAGTCACTTTGGCATCTGCAGGCCCAAATGCAAAGCTATGCGCTGTATCCACCTGACTTACCATCGGTACCATAGCAGCTGTTGGTGCTGACGCTTGCACATTCACTGCGGCAGCTGGGGATGCACCTATGGGTACCACAAATTTATAAACAGCAAAACTAACTCCTAAAACCAAACACAGTACAATTCCTAAATTTCTAATTTCTTTTGTCATAAAAAACTCCTACTAAATTTAAAATTACAATGGTTAAAAAACTAAAAAATGACATCACTGGAATACTGATGAAATTAAACAGCTCAAACTGTTTGGTCTTACAACTGAGCGCTACTGTGCACAGCTGCAACGCCTCTTCGATAACGCCATGATAAATTAAAGAATGATACCCAGCAATCACCAAACCAACAGTGCTAAGACTAAGCACATAGGTATAAATGTTTCGGTCTTTAATAAGTAGTCCAACGGGAATCAGAAAAACTAACGGGTACATAAAAATGCGTTGGTACCAACACAATGTGCACGGTGGATATTTTAAAATATCACTCAACAAAAGACTAATAAATAACGCCAGCAAAGCAATAAACCAGCTAGCATAGTTGATAGAGCCTAAATATTTTTCTGCGTTTTTTGCAAACAACTGCATCACGAAACATCCTTACAGAACCTAATCTACAGCAGTTTATTCGGGCTGACTAGAGCTTAAAACTTCACGAAAATAGGGCACAAATAAGCTGGCTTCTGTTTTTTTCGGATTGATATCATCAATTAACTTTTTATACTTTTCATAAAATTTAGGATTTGACGACTTTGTTTCAATAATATCCATTTGAATTTGTGACTCAAAAGCTTTCTGCGCAAAGAAAAATTCATCCATTATCTTTTTGGCAAACGCATCGTTCTGCTGGCGGCTGATTGCTGGTATTTTCATGACCCCGTAGGTGGCATCAGCCCACGACCTAAATAAGTTATCTTGCGAGTACTTCAGTGCCAACTGCTCACTGGCTAAATAGTTTCCAGATTCTGTACGCACAACTTCTTCTATCTTTTTTATTTTTGCCGGATTTTCTCCAACGACTAATAGCAGTTCGCGCTGTACACTATTGATACCGTTTTGATCCAAATGTTCGAACAGATAATGCCCGATGCCATTTTCGATCGTAATCACTGCATTTTTAAATGCCGCTTGTAAAGGAATGCGGATGTCGTACGTATTATTTCCAATTGGTAAACCATCAGGTCCACCCACTGGTGCCGGCACGTACTCTTCACGATTACCACTTAAAATACGCAGACGTAACTTTGCATTCACTGCAGTTGGATCTGCTAATTTACCTTTTGCCCAGTGAAACTGTTTTGATACTTTGTACGCCCACTGCCCGCCGGCATCATTCGAATTTGTAGCGCCGCCAAAATTCATCTTTGTAGTAAACTTATTGTACCAGGTCTCGAGATCCTTATTAAAGCTAGCCGGTGATAAACCAACAGCTCCGTCGACAAGCTTTGGATAGCGGGTTATGAATTCAAAAATCACATCGGGACCAAAGGAATGTCCTGCTAAAATGACGGGGCGGCCTGATTTTTTTTACCTCAGTAACGATTTCCTTGATCCATTCCATAAACACGTCGGCGCGCTCCATCTCTGACCGTCTGGGACCATTTGCATGAAACGGCATATCGAAACTAAGCGCAGCATATCCCAATTTGCTTAATGCGTTCATGTTTCCAATAAAATTTTTGCCGCTGGATTTCATCGTGCCTGACCCATGAAAAAAGATGTAGACGGCCTTCGCATTTGGGTCTACCAGCGGAGCTTTTCCCAGATGATTCGGTAAACCAGTACTGGTGTAATAAACTTGCGTCTCCCATTTTTGTGAAAAAAAGGTTTGCACCTGTCCCATAGATTCTTGATTTTGTAGGGACTCAATGTAGCCTTTTTTATCACCCCATTTAAACAGCTCGCTACTTTTTACAGGAAACAGAGCTTCGCACCGGCTTGTGGCCGCAGCATCTGGCAAATGAATGACTGTAGCCAGGATCAAAACTGTTAAACAGGTGACATATTTTGTGACTATAGTGAATAAATCCTGCTGCTGTAGAGTGTGCATATTGGATCTCCGGGTTAAAGACTTGCTGCCTTTAAAATAAGAGCAAGGCCAGATCCAACTAAAAAATTTTTTGGCCTTTAACTTGCGTATCAGAATAAGACACAGCTTTTAGGCGGCCATTTTGACCCTGAAAATGTTTAATACTTACGAAAGGTTCACCATGAAAACACTTTTATCATTCGTAGTTCTGTTTTACTCAGCGCTTAGTTTTGCGCAAATTAACTTAATCAGCGCCGAGTACCAAGGCAGCGGCTGTCCGCAGGGGAATGTCAGCGTCGTAATGACCCCAAGCGGCTCTGCATTTTCAATTTTGTATGATGCCTTTGATTTACGCGTGGACAAAAATATAACTGTTGCACGTGCCAGTTGCCGCGTTGTTTTACATGTGAAAAAACCACGTAAGACTGGATTTCGTATTGAAAACGCTGAATTTCGCGGGTTTGTAGCACTTGATGCCGGAGTTTCTGCTGCTCAAAATGTGAGGGTCATGGTCGGACCAAATCATGGTCACCAGAAACTTTCCGCAGAATTTGGCTCACAGGTTTGGCAAGGACCCATTGCTGAGAACTACTTGCTGACAGCAGTTCGTCCGATAAACAAAAAACCACCAGTTCTGGATTGTGTGCCACCAAAAGAAAATACGGACATCATTGTTGATTCCCAGATTCAAATTAACAACAGCAGTGCAAATAACTTCGGGCAGTTAACTGTTGATTCCGTAGATGGCGTGCTGGTGCAAAAATTTGCAATCACGTGGCTCAACTGTGGAAAGTAGAACAAATTAAGAAACTGCCACACTGAAATGCGCTCGGGTATTCCAACCGCCTCGTTAATTTCAGTGTTATCACGTGGATATGGGCTCGTTGGTTGACTTCTGATTGTAAACAATCAGAAGTACCGTCCGAATATCAAAAAGTCTTATTAGATCGAGCCGTTAGAGGATGGCGCTATACGGTGCAGGTGCATTTCAATGTGGTAGTTTGAAAAATTAAGAAACTATTTTAATTTTCTCGGCGCCTTCTGTTTGGTAGGCAGAATAAGGCGTGGAGATTTCAATGACTTCACCATTTTGACCCATGCGGCCCTTAACTTTATACATCTCAATCGGTTCGCTACGCCCTTTAACTTCAGCCGAACCCGCTAATTCTACAGCCATCGTTGAATCCAAACGCGCTAACACTTGAGCCGTGATTAACAAATCAGTGCCAAATGATTTTGTTGAAGCCTCGACACGTGATGCTGTGTTCACAGTATTTCCAATGACAGTGTATTCCATCCGCTCGCTGGAACCAATCGTTCCCGAAATTGCCTCTCCAGAATGAAGTCCCATTCCAATTAAGATTGGATCTTGGCCGCGACGAATGCGTAGCTCATTTAATTTATTTAATGATTCCCGCATTTGTAAACACGCCGACACTGCATTAACCGCATCTTTCGAAGATGTCTCTGGAGCACCCCAGACCGCCATAATCGCATCGCCGATAAATTTATCCACGACTCCGCCGTTTTTGTTAATTATTTCCACCATCACGGCAAAGTACTCATTCAACATGTCGACAACTTCTTGCGCATTTCGACTTTCTGAATACGACGTAAAACCTCGGATATCGCTAAAAAAGACAACGACTTCTTTGGATTTTCCACCTAACACCACGTCAGAATTAATTAGATTATTGGCTACCGACGAGCCATGAAATTTACTGAATAAACTTTTTACTTTGTCGCGCTCTTTCAATCCCAAAGTCATCTCATCAAAGGCGACAGCTAAATCACCCACCTCATCATTGGTGCCAACCAATTTTTTTGCATGCAAATCAAACTGACCACTAGAAACCTGTTTTATAAGTCCTGCTAATTTCTCAATAGGTCTAGTCAACGTAATAGAAAATAAGGAAATCAAAATAATCGAAGCAAAAAATGCATACGCTAAGTTCTTAATAAATTCACGCTTGACGGCTTCCGCCGGCGCCAACACTTCCGCTAACGATGTTTGAAAGACAACAACGGGTCCATATCCAGTACGAACGTAAACTCCGATTTTTTCCTGACCATCAGAGGGACTTTTAAACTGACTCTGAAACTGATTGCTTTGTGTATTTGTAACCGCGTGCTTGATTAAAGGCTCTGCTGCAAAAGATTTTTTTCCAAAAGCTAGCTCGGCTTCGGGATGGGCTAGCACTATTCCCTTTTCATCGACTAAATAGGACATACTCTCCGTTTTCAGTAAAAAGGGCTTCTGTAAAGCGGCAATGTGAATATCTACTAAAAGAACCATTTCAATTTTTCCAGCCGCATCTTTCGAGAAGGGAATCCCGACTGTCACTAGACCAAACTGAGGATCAGATGAGGCAATAAATCCTGTTGCGTTTTGCAAAGTGATTTTTCCCGAAAAAACATTTTGTAACGGAAAATTGGACCTTTCGCGCAAATAATTAAAATACAGGGGATGTAATTTGTAATCAGCAATCGCTTTTGCTTGGGACTGGCGCAGCACCAACTGCGGCTTTAAGTCTTTCATACTGATCAGTTCTAAATTAAGTAAATGGGGATCTGCAGAGAATGCTGATAAATCTTTTTCAGTCGGAACTTCGTTTTTAACTTGAAACGTTAACAACTGGGCCGCCAAGTACTGTGATTTTTCAATTAAATGTGCCAGCACTAACCGGGTTTCCTGAGCACGTGATTCCGCCTGCTGGCTCACGATTTGCCATTCTCGGTCGACACTTTCAGTTTTAATACGCGCGTAGTTTGAGTAAGCTGTTGGAATCATCGCTAATAGCAAAATAAAAATTGTCATGAGAAAAAGTTTGATCCAAATTGGTATTCGCAATTTCATTTACAATCCGATCTCGACCATAAGGCCGATATAATTTGCTTTTAAAAATCCGCTATTGACAGAGCCCGGTGCTACGGGCTGCAGCACTCCTGTAGTTAGTGCTTCGTACTGGTAAAGATCTTCCTGGCGAGTGATACCAATCAAACCCGCAATGCGATCAGAAAATTGATAACTTGTTAATAGGCCCGCTTGAAATGACTGCGGCAACTTCATCATTTTTCCATTCGGCGCTGAAGTATTCTCAACTAGGTTATAAAAATTTAAATTGTAATTTGCTTGCAGTCCCCATTTTGGCGAAAGCCCATACCAGTACTCCACAGCCAGACGCGGACCAAGGACATTCGCATTATGAATACGAAATGCACTGCTTGAATTTTCGCTGACAATGACCGGAATTTGTTTTTGACTTACGCCTAGCGACAGACGGAGCTCATCTCGGGACACAAATTTCTTCCGGTACATTCCATTGATATCATAATTTGTGAAATCGTTATTAGCCCCGTTAAGAATAATGCGACTGGCATTTAAGTATCCGACAACTCCCCAAGGCTTACCCATTTTGAAGTATCCCAGGCCTGCCCGTACTGTGCCACCAATGAGTCTGGCATTTATTGCTGAGGCTGTTTCAAATTCGAATGAACTTAAATTCATCTGCGTCACTAACCAACTGACTTGCGTTAAGTAGCCATCAACTCGGTCAATGGCTTTAAATAGCAGTGAATTGTATTCAGCTGTCGGCGAACGCACTTTAGCTAAGCGGAATTTTTCGATGCTTGCTGGGCTACGTTTTCGCAAATTTCCATTTGCCGCAACCTTTAGGCGGTAACTGCCGCCACTCCAACTGGGATCAAAAGCAAGTTCACTGGTTGTTATGTTATTTTGGGTTGACACCGTTTCCCATTTTTTTCGCGCCGTCGAATACAATTCCAAAGTCGCATCGTAGGACGTTGCAAATTCCACAGGCTTCCATGTTATTTTTTGCGAGTAACTACTTAGAATCGGAATAATCTGCGGATCGTTCAGTTCTTTGGCAACAAGCGAAAATTGGGTCGTCGCACTGGATATCAGCTCTGCTGGCACAGTTTCACCGACCACTGCAGTGATTAAAACCTCATACGCAGCTGCGACTGGTAACTGGACTTCAGTCTCACGGTTTTTAGTTGTGAATTTTTCGATCTCAGTCTTTTTTCCTAGATCAACAATTTTGATTTCAAATTCTTCAACCGATTCTCCGCCGGTCCAATTTAGTTTTACTTTTTTTGTTATGCCTTCACTTGAGTTAATGCTGCTGCCAGTTACTGGATTAACAATTTTGATCTCAGGAACCGCAACATCAAATTTTTCCCAAGGACTCCAGTCGCCGGCCACTTTTCGTTTGTCAGCTGTACGTTGACGAAATTCATACTTATCAAAGGGCAGTGTTATTTCAACTTCAGCATCTTTCTGGCTGAAGTTTTTTAATAACTCGGTAGTACCTAGTTTCCGAAATTCAAAATCATACCGAGTCGCACCCTCAACAGGCTCATACTCAAAGATAAGCGTTCGCATCTGTGCGCTCAGGGACACTGTCATAAGAAGCACTGTAAAAAATGCGATCAAATGTTTTATTTGAACCTCATTTTCTTTAACTTCGGTGCTGTGATTGCACTGCTATCGGCTACCTTAATTATCTTGACAGATTTATTGGGACTAATTCGCTTGAATTGGTCTAATGTGGTCAACGTAAGTTTATACTCACCTGGAACTAAATTTTTTAATTGAACAAAATTATTTTTCTGACTCCAGGTTTTTACAACGACACCGCTGGGATTAACTAATTCCAAATTATAGTCTTCGATATTTTCTAACGATTTCCATTTGGCCAGATAGGTTCCATTTAAGTCTGCATTGGATTCAGATTTTGAATCGCTCCATTCAGGACTTGCTAAAAATGCCAATTGTGCAGAAATAATGGTTTTCAGCTTTGACTGTGCAAGACTTTTATCAGCCTCATCTAAAACTTCGATCGATGCGACATAACGACCGGGCTTTTTTAAAGTTGTTTTAAAACTCGTTTGCTCAGCAGGTAAAATTTCATTAAGGACAAGTTTCTCGTCAGCAAAAACTTTTACGCTTATCTTTTTTACCGAATCCTTATTCTGCAAGTTCCAGTTTAAGTTAATTTCTGGACTGACTAAATAATTTTGTACTTCTTCTTTTTCAACAAGCCAATTGACTTGGGCGACTGCTTTTGCCGAAACTGGTACTGGCTCAGCAACAACAGCAAAGGGTTCAACAATCGGTTGTAACTCGAAGCGCACCGAGGCTGCTGCTTGAGTCAACCGGCCTTCAGCACTGCGGACTTCCACTTGCACGAAATTTTTGCCAAATTTTACTGGTAAAACAGCCTCATTAGCACCACGACTCAGTGGCTCTACTGCGGTTAAATCGCTGCGCTTTGTACCCACTTTAAAAATTACTTTTTCTGTGGGACTTATATCACTAGAAAGCCAAACAATTTTGACCTCCGCAGTTTTACTATCGACTGTGCTCAGTGACTGCGGCTCAGTGATTAGTAAAGTGGCCTTCTTCAGCGTGATGTCTGTGCTTTGCCCGTCCGCTTTTAACACCCGAGCTTGCCCTGAGATAACATTCACATTCAAGTCGGAATTTTTT
>JAYUTU010000159.1:0-5652 GCA_043754975.1 Bdellovibrionales bacterium
TCTACAATCAGGACCCGCCAATTATAAGTGTACGACGATGATGATGTCGAAGCCTCAGCAAAGCTTGTTTGTGGAGGAAGTTTTCTTACAACTTGGCTCATGCGGCACCTTCTTGATTTGTAATTCGAGTTTCTAATTTTAGAGGCATAGTGATTTTAAAAATAGTTTCAACAAATGGTACTGAGCTAATAAATTCGATATTGCCGCCGTGGGCTCTGATAAAACGACGGCTAATACCAAGTCCCAGTCCAGTGCCTTCATCAGCAGATTTAGTTGTGAATTGTTTTTCGAATAGCATTTTCTGATGAACTTCTGAAACGCCGCAACCATTATCGCTAATATACAAACAGATTTGGTTCGCTTCGATACGGCTTGTTAGTTTTAAACGGTAGTTTACCTTTGGAGTTAGCGTTGGCATCGCCTGGAGTGAATTTCTTAGCAGATTAGTCACTGCTTGGATGAACTCATCCCGATCAATTTCGACTGTATCTGCTGCAACTTCATAATTTTCTTCGATCAGGATGTTCTGTGCACTAAATAAATCGGCCATAATATTGCGGCAATCAGTCATCAGCTGTTTTGCTGAGTACGCCTGAACATCAGAATTCAATCGACTTAATGTGCGCATGCCTCCAATAATTTTGCTGATTCGGCGCCCTTCTTGTAGCAAAAACTGAGTATCTGACTCTGAAGCCTTTAAGTGGTCTTGAAAGCTTTGCTGAACATAAGTTAAATTATTAAAATCTTCGTCCCAAAGAGTCCATTTCGCATCAACTTGGGACGGGTTTTGCCATGCACCTAATAGTTTCTGCAGCCCACCTGACTGATAATCAGATCGCCAGCTGTCAAAAATATCTTTCATCAAACTGAATTGTTGGCTCATCTGAGATTCTAATTTTTTTTCTATTGAACTTAGGCGTGTCAGGATGCCAGTCAGTGGATTTAAAACTTCATGCGCTGCACGACCTGCAATTTCCCCTGCGGAAGCTAATCGTGTCGTTTTCAGAAGAGCTTCTTGAGCTTCTTTGACGGCTTGGTTTTGTATCTCCAGCTGAAGTGTTCTTTCGCGCACTTTTTGTTCCAATGTGCGGTTAATTTCTTGTAAATTATCACGTGACTCTTTTAGATCCTTTATCATTTCATTAAAGGAAGTGGCGAGCATTTGTGTTTCGTCCTTGGAATTAACTTGAATGCGAGTGGAAAGATCACCATTTGAAACTTTTGTCATCCCGTCTACCAAAATTGACAAAGGCCGAGTTAACGATCGTGAAAGAATAAATGCAAAAAATAGTGATAGAGTAATTACCACCAAAGCAAAGGAAACAGAGCGAGAAACTAATTCATAAACAGCTGAAAAGGCATGGCTTTTTGAGGACCGGGCTAAAATATAGATTTTTCCATTATAGCTTTTAGCGAATGCTCCAAGAAAATCTCCTGCGCTATCAGTCGAAGAGGCGACACTGACTTTTACTTTTGAATTCAACGCGGCTGTAAAAAGTGGATTTCCAAAAAGTGTGGATTTACTTTTCATCACATCGAAATTCGAATGAATTAAAATTTGACCATGCTTATCGACAAAAGAAACTTCACTGAGCTTGACGTAACTTAGATCTTTTAGAATCTTATCCGGTTTAATGTAGCTAATTACTGCCAGATGCTCAGTCGGATTTCCTTTGTTATCTTCAATGATCACATTGCGCCCATAACCTATGAGCGGAGCGCCGCCGTCAACTGTGGCATTCCAAAAATGTTCACTATTTTTCAAGATTTCAGCAAATGGAATAGGCCGGAGGGTAGCCAATTTTTCGAGAAAAAATGAACTTTCTAATCCATATGTTTCGAGATATTTTTTATCAGTATAATTTTTTAGGGAATCCGCCTTATTTTGGCGATACAGTGAAGCGTAGACTAATTCGGAGTCTTCACCAAAAATAAGCTCAGGTTTTAGTTGTGCGTTGGAATTAGTCGAGAGCAGCGCAAACAATCTTAATTTGTCAGAAATCCCATTAAATTCAGTTTCAAATTCTGAGGACAAATTGCGAACCATGCTGCGGTTGAGATCATAAACAAGTTCTGTTTTATCCGTTTTAAATACTTCGACTGCGATGAGTAAATAAACGATCAGACATGACAGCAAAAGTGCACTCATGACAGCTAAAAATTTTGCGCGTATGGAAAAAAACCCAACCATTAAAACCCCAATGTTTCACTCTGACTTATCGTCTTATTGAGGTACAAACCTAAGTGCTAAATAGAAAACAGTTTTATCGGCCAGTTCTCTGTGTTTTCACGTCACTTACTGCCACTTGGCCGCCTTCTGAAACGGATGTTGCTTTGAAGCCGTAAAGTGTTGTGGGCGTCAGGCCAGTCACGGTGACTGAGTGGTTCAAGACTAAAGTCGGATTTACTGGAGAAATTATTTTTGCCATAGTGGCTGTGTTTGTTACTTCAAGCTGACTCGTTGCAGGAATATTTGTTGTCCACTCAATGGTAAGAGTTGTTGATGTAACTGCAGCAACACGGACATCGGCCTGATTGATGACAAGTGGTTGCTCCGCAGGGGCGCACGGATTATCGGCCTGCTCAGGAAATGAGTAATTTTCGTTTTGTAGAACTTTCCAGCCTCGATCCAAGAGTTGATAATAAGAAAGGGCAGGCTCGATTGGGTTTTTTGTCGAATCAAAAAACATACTGTTTCCCTGCTGACCGCAAAGTGGATCATTCACTGGGTTTTCAGCTCCAGTAGGCCACGGACGCCACATCACGACCATCGAAATATGAAATCGCGGACCCTGATAGTACTCTAAAGTAATTGGTAGTTTAGATCCAGCTGACATCTCTACTGGCTGAGAAGCGCACATAAATTTTGTAGGGTGTGTACCATCATTATCGACCAAAATAGTTTGTCCACCAAGCCCATCTGGGATTTTTAGAAGAGCTCCATCATCTGCTAAAACTGCAAATTGATAAGCACCTGGTAATTCGTCAGAGGCTAATTGCACTTGGCCTTTCATTCGTAGTCCAAAGTATTCATAGAGAGTATCACCGTTGATGCTAGTGACCAGTTGACCAGATTGTAAATAAAATCCGCGATCAAACGGACGCGTTGGTACAAAAATTCGGTCTAGAAAAACAGTTGCATCAGCAACTACAGCGTTTGTCATAAAATCTGAAATCGTATTGTATCTTGGCTGCTCGTTCGTTAAATAGAGCAGGTTCCCGATAAGGCCTCGATCACGCGCCTGCAAAGAATTTGTTTTAAAGGGATCGCAGATAGTTTGTTTGGGATCAAAAAAGGGCTGACCTGGTGTTGAAACAACAGTCGAGCCACTTTCACTGCCTGAGCCGTCCAGCAGACAGCCGGATAAAAACATGAAAATGCCCAGCACAAATAATTTTCCAATGACGTTCCGCATGCCATCTATGGTACTCCTAGTTTTTGTCAGAAAAATAATTTACGATTAAGTTCTCACTTTGATCCGCTAAGTTGTTTCATAAAAAGACTCTCTTAAATACGAAAGCACGAATGAGCGCCGATTTAAAAAACTACTCTGCGCCCGTTTACTTTTGGCGCGCAAATGCAAGCCGTGGTGCTGACAGGCAGCAGTGCAACTCTCGTCGCCTGATTCAATGCGGTGTAAAATTTGGGCGGCGTTATTTGCCTTTGCACTGTTGCAATTGTAATCTACTTTTCCCCAAGCCTGCGAACCCTTGACCTGAAGAACTTAGAAAAGCAAACTTAATAAAAGGATGTGAATTATGAAATGCCCATGTGGATCTGCACTCGATTTTGAGACATGCTGCGAGCCCTTCTTAAAAGGAAAAAGTTTGCCGGATAGTGCTGAAAAATTAATGCGCTCCAGGTATTCTGCCTACGTCCTTGCAGATATTGATTATCTGAAAAATACGCTGGCACCAGAATCTCGGGCAGATTTTGATGCAGCAACGACGAAGCAATGGGCTCAGCAAGCCAAATGGAAAAAATTAAAAATTATTTCTACTGAGCTTGGTCAGAGTACAGACAAAAAAGGCACAGTCGAATTTGTTGCAACCTACGAGCAAGACGGCGAAGGCTTAGACCATCATGAAGTTTCAAAATTTAGAAAAAGTGATTCTGGCCAATGGCTTTTTATAGATGGCGATGCACACACCCACAAAGAAGGCGAAGACCACCACCATCCAAAAATTCAGACTGTTGTTCGTGATCAGCCAAAAATTGGACGAAACGATCCTTGCCATTGCGGCAGTGGTAAAAAATTTAAAAAATGTTGTGGTTAAATTAATTTTTTTCTAGTTTTGGATTCCATTTTTCATAATCCTTCGGTGGCTTGTCTAGCAGGTTAAAAGAGCTTTGAGCATTGGCAATAACCCCTGGATTATTTGGAGTAAAAACATCAATCCCGCCTTTTAAAATGGATTCTAATGAATTGATTTTAATTTCACTATTAAATAATCCAAGTTTCGCCTGGATACCGGCCTTTCGCCAAAAGACTGTATTTGTTCGGATAAGTCGGACATATTTATTTTGAATATTAATTTGCACAATTATAGATTGTCCTGATTTTGCTAAGTTGATTTTTGAAACTGTGCCGATATTTAAACCTCGAAAAATCACTGAGTCCCCGGGATTTATAGATTCCACACTCGGGGTCTCTAAATAGTAAGAAACTGTGTCATCCGTGGATACATTTGATTCATCTCGTAACTGGCCTTGGAATTCGTCTTTGAAATCTTCATTTTTTTTACCTGGTTCAGCAGAAATGTATGTTCCCTCAAACAGAGTTTCAAGACCACTAATACCTTGAAAATCAACTTTGGGTTTTACAATCCAAAACTTGGCCCCAGAGCTCGCAAATTTTTCGGCTTCCTTTATTAACTTGGCACTTACAACTACATTTTCAAAATCTTCAGCAATTTCGATCTTAGTGACGCTGCCAATAACAACGCCTCGGTATCTAATTTTTGTTTTCTCGGCTTGTAATCCAGCAGACTCATTAAAACTAATTTTGATCACTGGTCCTTGCTTTCGGTAATGATCTAAAAATAAATAAGCTGTAAGAAAAATTGCAAAAGCTGGGAATAGCCAGACATACCAGGAATTTCTTAATTGAGTGCCTAACGAAATCATTTGTTTCCAATCTGCTCAGGTTCAAATGCTGCTGATGCTAACATAGTAAAAATAACGACAAGGGCGAACATCCAGGAACCAATTTCTGCAGTAGCCGTGGTCCACTTACCTAGCTTCATGATAGACACTAACACGGCTAATAAAAAAATATCCAACATCGACCACCGACCAACGGCCTCAACGATTGCATGCAGTTTTACTTTGAGTCTCAAATTACTTGGGTCGCCGGCAGTGAAAGATAAATAAAATAAGGCGATAAGTTTAAATATTGGAATTAGAATACTGGCTAAAAATACAATCAGAGCTATTGGCCACGAGCCCACTTCAACAAGAGTTTCAATTCCGCCCCAAATCGTTGATGAGCTTTTATTGCCGTAAATTTCAATGGTCATAAAAGGAAATAAATTTGCAGGCACATAAAAAATTAAAGCAGTTGCCGAATACGCCAATACTAGCTGTGGGGATTCGGTATTTATCTTTTTACTTGTCATAAACCTCTTGGTTTAGCTGGATTAGATGGCGCA
>JAYUTU010000160.1:0-5644 GCA_043754975.1 Bdellovibrionales bacterium
TAACCCTGTACGATAGCTAAAAGAACAGTTGCGTATTTCGTGTACTGAGCAATCTTCTTGCGACCGCTTTCCCCTTCTTTTTTAAGGGACTCTAAAAAAGGAATAGCTGACGTCAGAAGCTGAAAAATAATCGAAGCAGAAATATACGGCATGATACCAAGAGCAAAAATTGAAAACTGGGACAATGCTCCGCCTGAAAATGTATTGAACAATCCGAAGATTCCGCGATTTTGAGAATTGAAAAACTCAGAAACTGCCAATCCATTCACGCCAGGCGTTGGTATGTGAACCCCGATGCGGTAAACAGCAAGACAAACCAATGTAAAAATGATTTTCGATCTTAAAGTGCTTGAACCTTTAGAATCATCTTTTTGTTCAGCCACTACTTGATTACCTCAACAGATCCACCAGCTTTTTCAATTGCTGCTTTTGCTTTCTCACTGATGAAGTGAGTTTTAACTTTTAATGCTTTTGTTAATTCACCTTTAGCTAAAATTTTAATTTTGCTGTTTTTAGTGATTAAACGAACTTTGTACAGTGATTCTGGATCCACTGATTTGTCGAATTTATTAAGGTCCGATAAATTGATAATTTGGTATTCAGTCGCAAAAGCAACGTTAGTAAAACCAAACTTTGGTAAGCGACGAGATAATGGCGTCTGACCACCCTCGAAGCCGCGACGAACAGTACCGCCAGTACGAGCTAGCTGTCCCTTGTGACCCTTTGTTGAAGTTCCACCCATGCCAGAACCAATTCCACGACCAATTCGTTTTTGGTAGTGTGTTGACCCTGCTTTTGGTTTTAAAGATGCTAATAAACTCATAATTGACTCCGAATTATTTCTTAACTGTTATTTCTAACAGATGTTGCACTTTGCTTAACTGGCCGCGGTTAGCAGCATTATCAGCCATCTCAACAGTGTTATTTATTTTTCGTAAACCAAGCGCATGAACTGTCTTAATCTGACTTTCACTGCAGCTGATTGTTGATCTTTTTAATTTCACGATAAAAGCCTTAGCCATAATTAACCTCTAGATTTCTTTAATTGGCTTAGTCCGTCTAAAGTAGCACGAACAGCATTGTGCGGATTTCTAGTGCCCACACATTTAGTTAAAATATCTCGAACTCCGACAGATTCAAGTACGGCTCGAACTGCACCACCAGCAATAACGCCAGTTCCAGCTTTTGCAGGCTTCATGATAACTTTAGCGCAGCCAAACTTACCAATCACTTCATGCGGGATTGTGCCCTCGCTTAAGTTTACATCGCGACAGGCTTTTTTTGCTGAGCGTGTTGCTTTGCCGATCGCTTCAGGAACTTCGCCGGCCTTGCCGCTACCGAAACCAACCTGACCAACCTTATCACCAACAACAACTAGTGCTGCGAAAGAGAACCGACGTCCACCTTTTACAACTTTTGTTACGCGATTGATTGCAACAACTTTTTCTTCTAATTCAGCGCTCATTTTTTCCATTTATTCTCCGTTAAAAACTAAGGCCGCCCTCACGAGCGCCATCTGCCAATGATTGAATTCGACCATGATAAATAAAGCCATTTCTATCGAAAACAACTGCTTTGATGCCCTTTTTTATTGAGGCCTCAGCAATAGTTTTTCCAACCAATTTAGCCATGCTCTTACCATCTAATTTTTGATCCAGTTTAACTGAGGTAACAGTTAAAATCGTTTTATGCTGCTCATCATTCACGATCTGAGCGTAGATGTGTTTTGCGCTTCTGAAAACACAAAGACGTGGTCTTTCAGCTGTGCCATTCACAGTTTTTCTGATCTTGATTTTCTTCTTCATTCTGTTCGCAGACTTTGCTGAAGTATGCTTACCAACTCGTAATTTCATAAAACACCTCTAATTATTTACCAGCCGACTTACCGGCTTTACGTCTAATATGCTCACCTGCGTAACGAACCCCTTTGCCTAAATAGGGCTCTGGTGGTCGGAAACTGCGGATCTTAGCTGAAACTTGGCCAACCAATGCTTTGTCAGCACCGTTAACTGTAACAGTTGTTTGCTTGTCTACTTTAATTTCAATTCCTTCAGGGATATCAAAGTGAATTGGATGCGAAAAACCTAAAGATAATTCTAGTTTTTTCCCAGCTACGTTCGCGCGATATCCAACTCCGTGTAACTCTAAAGCTTTTGAAAAGCCCTGTGATACACCATTTACTGCATTTTGAATAAGCACCTTGTACAAACCATGTAATGATTTCGATTCACGAGTATCATCCGCACGAGTTAAAACAACTTTTTTTGCTTCAACTTTCGCAGTGATTCGAGAATCAAGTTCGTACTTCAAGGTTGTTTTAGCACCCTTTACAGTAACTAGACTTCCAGCTACGCTGACTTGAGTTTTTTCGTCGAAATTAACTGGGTATTTACCGATACGTGACATATTTTACCTACCAAACTAGACAAATAACTTCGCCGCCAAGATTGCTCTTAACTGCTTCATTACCTGTCATAATCCCTTTATTTGTGCTGATAATACACTGGCCAGTTCCTGAGCGAACTACTGGAACTTCAGTTGCCTTAATGTAAACGCGCTTCCCTGGAGTACTTACTTTCGAAAGATTCGTAAAAGCAGGGGCCCCTTGCTCGTCATACTTCAGATAAATACGCATGATTCCTTGCTTGCTATCGCGGGCCATTTTGTAGCTCCGAACAAAGCCTTCCTGAATAAGAATTTTTGCAATATTTTCACGTACTTTAGATGCCGGCATGTCGACCTTTTCAAGCTTTGCCATCGACCCGTTTCTGATATTTGTTAACATTTGTCCAATTGTATCCATAGTTTCCTCTTACCAGCTAGCCTTAGTTACGCCCGGAAGTTTTCCATCCAAAGCTAGTGTTCTGAACGCGATTCTTGAAAGACCGAATTTTCTGTAGTTTCCGCGAGGACGACCAGTAATTTGACAACGTGTCGTCACACGATTTGGCGACGAGTTACGTGGCATAGCTTGCAATTTATTGCGAGCTGCGCTTCGGTCTTCATCCGAAAGCTTCATATTGACAGCTTTTTCGCGAAGTTCACGTCTAACTTTCCATAGTTTAGTTGAGATTTTTTTCTTTTTATTATTCTTCTCAATACTTGCTAGTCTTGCCATAAATTCCTTTTTACTTTCTGAAAGGCATACCAAGTGCCTCTAAAAGTGCTTTGCCATCATTGTCATTGTTAGCCGTAGTACAAATTGTAATATTCATTCCGCGAACTTTTTCAATTTTATCGAAATTGATCTCAGGGAATACGATTTGTTCTTTTAAACCCATGTTGTAGTTTCCACGTCCATCAAAGCCTTTGCTTGGGAGACCACGGAAGTCACGAACGCGAGGTAATGCTAAAGTTTGTAAACGATCCAAGAAAGACCACATTCTTTCGCGACGTAATGTCACGCGCACACCGATTGGAATGCCTTCACGGAGTTTGAAGTTAGAGATAGCTTTCTTAGCTTTAGTCACAACTGCTTTTTGACCCGCAATTGAAGAGATCTCGTCGACTACACCATTCACAAGTTTTGGATTTTGAACGAAATCAGCGCTACATACGCTGATGATGATCTTTTCCAAACGAGGAACTTGCATAGTGCTGTCATAACCCAAACGCTTCATCAGGTCTGGTACGATTTCTTTAGTATATGTTGAATGTAAACGGTTCATTTTATCCTCACAGCACTTCTGGAGCTAGAGAAACAATTTTTACGAATTGCTTTGCTCTTAACTCTCTTGCAACTGGACCAAAAATACGTGTTCCAATTGGTTCTTTAGCAGCATTAATTAAAACAGCAGAGTTATCATCAAAGCGAATGTAGCTGCCGTCTGGACGCTTTAACTTATGAATAGTCCTGACGATCACTGCTTTAGCAACATCACCTTTTTTTACTTTTGCATTCGGGATTGCGTCTTTGATCGAAACAACGATGATATCGCCGATCGATGCAAAACGTCTTTTCGATCCACCCAACACCTTGACGCACATAACTTCTTTTGCGCCAGAGTTGTCAGCAACATTTAAACGACTTTGCATTTGAATCATATTACACCTGCTTCGCAGCCGTTAAGACAGAAGATAAAGCCCAGCGCTTTGTCTTGCTTAACGGACGAGTTTCATAAATTATTACAGTGTCGCCAACTTTGCATTGTTGCTTCTCATCGTGAGCTTTAATCACAGAAGACTTCTTAATGTATTTGCCGTATTTCTCATGCTTGATTGTACGATACACAAGGACAGAAATAGTTTTCTGCATTTTGTTAGCTACAACTTCACCTTGTAGCTCAACTCTTCTTCCGCGTTCGCTAGTTACATTTTTATCCATATATTACCTTACAGACTTTCTTAATAACGCCGTATTCAAACGCGCGATATCCCGTCTTGTTGTTCTAATTTGGTGAGGACTTGCTAGCTGACCTAAACTGTTTTTCATGTTCATGTCGAAAAGCTTAGCTACAAGTTCAGCTTTTTGCTTCACTAGTTCAGCTACGTTTTTGTTTTCAATATCTTTAAAGTTCATAACTATGTTCTCTCTAAAAATTTAGTTTTAAATGGCAGCTTGTGCGCAGCTCTTAAAAAAGCTTCTTGAGCTTGCTCACGAGTCACACCATTCATTTCAAATAAAATTCTGCCTGGTAGGCAACGTGCAACCCAGAACTCCGGATTACCTTTACCACTACCCATGCGAGTTTCAGCAGCTTTTTTTGTAACTGGCAAATCTGGGTAAACTCTACACCAAATTTTACCACCACGCTTGATTGTTCTAGAAATTGCGATACGACCAGCTTCAAGTTGGCGCGCTGTTAAGCGACCTTCTTCAGCAGCTTGTAATCCGAAATCTCCGAAATCAAGTGTTGATCCACGATGAGCCAAGCCCTTCGCGTTACCGATGAACTGTTTTCTGTACTTTACACGTTTAGGACTTAGCACGGCCGGCCTCCTGAACTTGAACTTCACGAGCAGATAAGATATCGCCCTTGTAGATCCATACTTTCATACCAATGATTCCATAAGCAGTTAACGCACGAGCAGTACCGTAGTCGATATCTGCACGTAGTGTATGTAACGGAACTGATTTTTCATTATACCATTCAGACCGAGCAATCTCTGCTCCGTCCAGACGACCTGACACGCGAACCTTGATACCACGAACTCCGCCCTTGATAGCTGCAGCGATCGCTTTTTTAAGTGCTCGTCTCCATGAAATACGTTTTTCTAATTGTAATGCGATACTTTCAGCAACTAGTTGTGCATCTGTATCTGGCTTCCGAACTTCTTGGATTGATAAGAAAACTTCGTTAGTCGTTAATTTTTGCACGTCAGCTTTTAAAGTGTCGATGCCTGTGCCTTTTTTACCAATAACAACACCTGGACGAGCTGTGTGAATGATTACTTTCACCTTGTTTCCAGCGCGCTCGAGTTCAATTTTTGCAACGCCTGCATGCTTGAGTTTGTCTTTGATGTAATTTCTTAGCTTGATGTCTTCATGTAAAAAGTCGTAGTAAGTTTTCCCTTTAGCATACCAACGAGAATCCCAAGTTCTAATGACACCAACACGTAGACCAATCGGATGAACCTTTTGTCCCATTATTTCTCTCCCAAAGTAACGTTAATGTGACTTAGTTTTTTACGAACTCCGAAAGCG
>JAYUTU010000161.1:0-2586 GCA_043754975.1 Bdellovibrionales bacterium
GACATTGCTTCATTAAAGGAAGACGCAGCGAAAGCTGATGATGATGTTGCTAAGAAAAAACAAGAAGTCGAAGAAGAGATTTTAAAGATCGAAAAAGAAATGGATAAGCGCACAAACGAGCGCAAAACAGAAGCCCAAAAAGAGACCGTTAAAATGCAGCAAGATTCTTTAGAGTCGGTAAAGCGAAAAAAAGCAGCCATTGATGCAATGACTGACAAAAATACCGAAATTGCTAATTTACGAATTACTCAGCAAGAGGAAGCAATTAAATTTACTCAAAGTAATTTAATGAAAGCCTGCCGGGATCAAGCACTGGAACTAAAAACAAAGCTTATTGAAAATGCAACTAAGTCTGCGGCATCCAATCAGGGAACTGCGACAACTGGAAATATAAAAAAAGACGTCGAAACATTTGCCAAGCAGTGTGTAAAATTAGCAGCCGTTGAAAGAAATAAGGTATTAAAGGCAACACAAGATAAAATCACCAGGGCCAATAGCTCGGTTTCAAACTACAAAGATGTCATCAAGCAAGAGGACGAATCCTACGCCATTCGACAAAAGGATATCGAGGCCCGCAATAAAATTGCAGATGAAGAACAAACAGCAGCCGAACAGAAAAAAACTAAAGAGCTAGCACAATTAAGTCAAAAGGTTGCCGACATGCAGGCGCTTGCAGAAAAAAAGAAAGCATCCTTTGGTGAAAAAGCCAAAGTAAAAGAAGACGAATATAATGCGATTATAATGAAGTTGCAGAACTTGAAACCCAAGTTTCGTAAAATTTCGGCTGATATTCGAACCGGCGGCCGTAAGGCTACGCAATTTGTAGAACAGTGCTGCGGGACAGATACAAAATTTGCAGATTCCTGCTCACGGTTAAAAAAAGACTACTCGACTGAACCCCAAAAAAAAGGCACACGCAAAAAGTCATCAGGGAAAACCTAACCCGGCAATAGATCCATCAAGCATTCGCGCCAGTACTCGGGCGCGTCTTTGCTGTAGTCGACTGCGATCTGGAAGCCGGCTTTACCTAAAAACTTTGTTCTGGCAACGACGCCAGAGATCTCGAGGTCCATCTCATGAATGGTAAAGTACACGCTTTGGCCAACAAGAAAATCGATATTTAAATTTGAGCGCAATTCTTTTCCGACGAAGTCATCCCGTTTGAATTTTAAAAGAATTCCGGTCGCTGAAGCTTGGATGACTTCACCGTAGGCCGCAAGTTTCTGCAGGTTTTCCAGGGACGCAAAATTATCCAAAGTAAGCGGAGTTAAATTTTTGCGTGGCGATTGTCTTAGATTACGTGCTTTCATTGTCTTAGCTCCTATCGATATATTAGTTATCGTCAGGCACAGCTTGAAAGTTAATACGCTGAGGAGTAAATAAATAATTTTGATCGTTATTTAAAGTAAATCGCGTACAAAACATCTTCTTCTGAGAATACAAAGCCAAGATTTGTTGTTTGTTCTAAAGTTTTTTCTGAGGTAATCCGAAAGCTACAAATCTGCGTCTCAGTCTGAGAACCGCTGTGTGCCTGCCACGATCCACAAATCAAGTCAGTCACCATAATACCGTAGCCTTTACTATCATTGCGACCACTAAGGGCTTTAAAGGCGGCTTCCTTGGCGACCCACAAGTATTTTATATCCGGAACTTCGGAACGTTCAGGCTCAGAACTGGTGCGTTGAACGACGCTGTTAGAAATGCGTGTTGTAATTTCTGCGTCAAAACCATGCTTCAGTTTTGAATAACTAAAGCCACCTAGGTTTTGGTTATGAGAAATACTAAAGAATCCATCAGCCGCTTGTGGAACCCAGTTTAAGTCTGAAAGCCGTGCCAGCTGTTCGCGGTTAAAGTGAGCCGTAAATTCATCGGCTAAATGTGTACGAATAGCTAGGCGGTGAAAAGGCCGTTTTGCACTGAAGTCTGCAGACAGCACGAACTTGAGGTTGGGATCATGAATCGTGTTTTGGATAAAAGTAATAGTTTTTTTTGAGACTGCCATTTACTGTGTAAATCGTTCCGGCCACTGTACCGTTTGGCCGCTAGTAATTTTCATCATACGGTCTAATGAGGTAAATGCTTTTAGTCGCAAAGATTCATCTAAGTGCACAGCAGGTTTAAATGTTGTTAATGCCAATTTAATTTTTTCTAGCGTATTTAGTTTCATGTACGGACAGTCGTTACAAGCGCAGCCTTCATCTAAAACAGGGGCCTGCAGTAATTCAACATCGGGGCGCAGTTTTTTCATCTGATGGAAAATGCCAGTCTCAGTAGCGACAATAAACTTTTTTGCAGGATTATTTTTAACTTCGTCTAAAAGCCGAGACGTTGAACCCACCACGTGGGCATGTTGCAGCACTGACTCATCGCACTCGGGGTGCGCAATAACAACCGCAGTGGGGTGATCTTGAATCAGGTTAAATAATCTTTTTGCATTAAATAAAACATGCACTTCGCAAGCACCAGGCCAAAAAATCATTTCCCGATTTAATTTTTTGCTAAGCCATTTCCCCAGGTGCTGATCAGGCCCAAACAAAATACGGCGGTCTTTGGGAATGCTTTCAACAATTTGTGCAGCATTGCTTG
>JAYUTU010000162.1:0-2585 GCA_043754975.1 Bdellovibrionales bacterium
CTGCTAATATTGACGCTGCTGTAGCTGCCGGGGCAGACGCCGTTCATCCTGGATTCGGCTTTCTTTCTGAAAATGCAGATTTTGCGAAAGCGTGTGAAAATGCAGGCCTTATATTTATCGGACCTTCTGCGGAATCGATTCGCCTATTAGGCGATAAGATTAGTTTTAAAAATTTGGCTAAAAAAGCAGGGCTACCATTACTGCCGGGTTACGAGGGAGATGATCAATCCATTCCGACCTTGCTTGCCGAAGTTGAAAAAATCGGACTGCCAGTTATTGTGAAAGCAGCTGCCGGCGGCGGCGGGCGTGGTATGAAATTAATTACTGCAATGAGTGAAGCCAAAGACCTTATCGAGAGTGCTCAACGGGAATCTAAATCTGCTTTCGGTTCGGAAAAAGTATTTCTTGAGAAATATTTAGAGCGCGCTAAGCATATTGAGTTTCAAATTTTTGGGGATTGTACTGGAAATGTAAAACATTTCTTTGATCGTGAATGCTCTGTACAACGGCGCCATCAAAAAATTATCGAGGAAGCTACGTCTCCGTCTTTGACTGATGAGCTTCGTCGCCAAATGGCAGAAGTTGCCTGTGCCATTGCAGCTCTTGGCAAATATCGAAATGCAGGAACAGTCGAATTTCTTCTACAAGATGAAAAATTTTATTTACTAGAAGTAAATACGCGACTGCAAGTCGAACATCCAGTAACTGAAGAAGTTATGGGTGTTGATTTAGTGAAACTACAAATTTTGACTGCTGCAGAAAAATTTGTTTTCAACTCTAAAGATATTCGCATTCCAAAAGGGCATTCCATTGAATGCCGTGTCTATGCTGAAGATCCTTTTAAAAATGGGATGCCATCCACAGGAAAAATTGGAACACAAATATGGCCAGACGGTCCACGTCGACGCTTCGAATATGGATTTGAAAGTGGTGATTCCATCACGTCCCATTACGATCCCATGATTGCTAAAGTTATTGTCTGGGATGAGACACGTCCTCGTGCAATTCAAAAAATGATCCACACTCTGCAAGAAAGCACTATTTTTGGAGTGCATACCAATATTCCATATCTTATTGAAATATTAAGCCATATAGAATTTCAAAACGGCACCATGACGACTCGTTTTATAGAGACGTACTTTCCAGACGGCATAAAGGCGCGCACAGATCTAAAAACGTCACCTGCACTGATTTATAAAGCTTATTTGGAAAACCGCTCTCCCGAATCTGCACGCAGCGTAGCTACTGAAATTGTATCCCCGTGGTCTACGTCGTGGGGACGTGTTTTATGACACGCACCCGAGAAGTGACTGTGATTATTAATGGCGTAAAAACGCAAGTAGTTGCACAAGTCATTGAGAAAAATTTTTGGTTTCGGTTAAATAAGCAAGTCTACTGTTATGAAATTTCTGATTTGAGCTCGAGCACAACAGCAAGAAAAAACAAATCACTTGGCGGTGGTGCGCACCTGCTGAGTGCGCCCATGCCAGGCAAAATCACAAAAATATTTGTTACTCCAGGCGGTCTGGTAGAAAAAAATCAGGCGATGCTTGTGATGGAAGCTATGAAAATGGAATACACACTTAAAGCAGAAATGACGACAGCTGTTGAATCAGTAAACGTCAAAGTCGGAGATCAGGTTGCACTGGGACATCTGCTTATCAAACTCAAACCAGAGGGCAAATCATGAGTTCTTTGTCGGCTGTAAAAATTGTTGAAGTTGGTTTGCGAGATGGTTTACAAAATGAAACGACTAATTTAACGGTGGCTCAGCGGTTAGCATTGCTTGAAAAGTTAGTCAGTGCAGGTGTAAAAAATTTTGAGCTAGGTGCTTTTGTCTCGCCGGAGTGGGTGCCTCAGATGGCGGTTACCAATGAGTTTGTGCAAAGCTACAAGAAAAGTACATTTTTTAATTCAAAACTATCAGCCGGAGTTTTGGTTCCGAATGAAAAGGGAATGCAACAAGCAGTCGATGCGAATGTAAAAGAAGTTGCTATTTTCACTGCCTGTTCTGAAACATTCAATCAAAAAAATATTAATTGCTCCATCGAAGAAAGTTTTCAGCGTTTTGAAGCCGTAATGAAAGTTGCACGTAAAAATAAAATAAAAGTCCGTGGGTATTTATCAACTTGCTTTGGGTGCCCATTCGAAGGACCTGTCAGCGAGAAGAAAGTTCTTCAACTGGCTGTGCGAATGTTCAAGCTTGGAGTTTACGAAGTTTCAATAGGCGACACGATAGGCGTGGCAGATGCTGGCCAAGTGAAGTCACTATTTTCGAAATTAAAAAAAATTATTCCCGTTAAAAATTTAGCAGGGCATTTTCACGATACTCGCGGCCAAGCATTAGCTAACATATTTGCTGCATACAGCGTGGGAATTCGCACTTTTGATTCAAGTCTTGGGGGTTTGGGTGGCTGTCCCTATGCGCCAGGAGCCTCTGGAAATGTAGCCACGGAAGATGTTGTGTATTTGTTTGATGGTCTAAAGGTTAAAACCGGATTAAAACTGACTAAGCTAATCGAAGCCCATCAGTGGTTGCAGCCGTTGATGGATCATCCTTTGTCATCCAAAGTGGGCCGAGTCGG
>JAYUTU010000163.1:0-5623 GCA_043754975.1 Bdellovibrionales bacterium
AACTGACCTTTTGTTTCATCAAGCTGCCCTGTTGTTGCGTCCAACTGATTTTTTGTTTGGCTTAACTGGGCATTCGTTGCATTTAGCACCGAGCGAGCATTTTGTAACTCGGCCTGCGTTTGACGCTTTTGATTTTCAATTGCAGCCACTTTTCCTTCAGCTTCAATTTGCAACTGCCGCATCTTTTGCTGGTAAGCCGCTTGTGAAAGTTTTGCTTTTTTATAGGTCGCTTTTAAGTCATTCATTCGTGCAGCTAAAGTCTTGTTGATTTGACCAATTTGCTGATCTTTGTTCTGAATTAAAGATTCTTTTTGCTGGATGTCACTATTAAGATTTCCAATTTTTGTTGTTTGTACCGTGATTGTCTCATTTTTTTCATCGATCACTTGATCTTTTTCGACAATGACTTCATTTCGATTTGTTATTTTAGTTTTTGCAAAACTGTTCGCATTTATAATATTGCGTACAAGTTTTTGATATTTGTTCAGTGCCTGCTCTTTTTGCTCGTTCTCAGAAGCTTGTTTTCTCAGGGTGTCTTTTTCAGTCTTTGCTTCTTGTTGCAGTAACGTGAGCTTATCCATGAGCTCGTCATACTCTGCAGTTTCTGATTTTGAAGCTTGATTCTGTAAGTACTGCTCTTTGACGGATTCGTAAGTAGCTAACTGATTTTGCAAATCTTGAATTTGAACTTTTAATTTTTTGTTTTCATTGGCATTGTTAACTCCGTCTGCACCGGAACGCAAACTGGCCACAACATACAAGAGCAGAAAAATCGATGACAGACCTAAAAATAAGTCTGAATTCGAGGTCCAAAAGCTTTCACCGCTAGAAGCGTCGCCACTTTTTTTGTATTGAAACGACATAATTTCCTATCCTTTGTTACATGTCGTTAACGGACGAAGATAGGAATTTATGTAGTCTTAATTTACAAAGCAGGACCAAGGTAGATACTAACTAACAACTGATTACGCACTAAGGTCGAGTGATAACATTGTTATCCATCACCACTGCGGTCTGTGCCAAAGCGCGACCGCTGAGTGAGGCTCCACTCAAAAATGTAATCGAGGTTTTACCAAGAATATTTCCTTGGAAAGCTGAGTTTGCATCAACTGAAACACTTCCAGCGACTTGCCAGAAAATATTTTTTGCTAACGCACCACCAGATAAATTGATGCTTTGTGCGGCTGCCATCGTAACATTACCAGCAATTTGGAAGATCCAAACATCAGTGGCCGAGCCTGCAATAGTAAAACTGCTTGGGATATTCACTGACGTAGACCACTTATAAAGTCCTGGCGTTAGCGTTAATCCAGCTAAATTTCCAGTACCAAGCTCGATAAAATCCGGAGTTGTTCTTCCTGCTGCGTCTGTGTAAGCAGTTTCCATATTGCTAATTGCAGTCGTTAAATTTGACGGTGTAGGTACCGCATAATTTGCCGCATACACTTTTCCGGTAACTTTAGCTGACGTTGAGAAAACATTTGTTGCATCGGCAACTAATGCAAATCCAGTAATTGCAGTCGCAGCTACAGGACTGACTCCGATATTACCTGTCACAGTAGATCCAGTATTGTTTGAAACTCCTGTTTTTGCTAAAATAACGTAATTGGCTGCCGAGCCTAAATCGTTCGGATCTACGCTTGATGATCCGTTACTAGCAAGACTTACTGGAGCTGGGCCCAGACCCAGTGGATTTCTTGGATTATAGAGTCCATTACCATCACCACTTGAATTACAACCACTGATAAACGCTACTGCGACTACAGCAGCCGATAAAAATAGACGTGATACATTTGACGAAACACTAACACTTGTTTTTTTTTGCATTTGATCCTTTTGGGAACATTGAGTACATGAAGGCCAGGGAACCCGACCAGAACTGTAAGGCTACCCTGCTTCCTTCAAATAGATACCTCCATCTGATTGTTAAGATAAAAATATTTTCATAAGCCAGACACTCGATCTGAGGACTAATCAGTTCATTATTTACACTTGTATAAAAAATTTTGGTCTGGGCAAATCCTTAAAAGCTAAAGATATTAGACAGCAATTTTTGACCGTGTTTAAATATTTTATGCACAAAGCACGCTCTTTTTTTTATGGCCTTGCCGAGCTAAGTCCATCCGCAATTGATATTTTTTTAAAAGTTTATTTGCTTGTTTACTTTAATCAAGTCATTGGGCTCTCAGCCACGATAACTAGTTTTGTCATTGGTGCTAGCGTCCTATGGGATGCCTTAATAGACCCCTGGATTGGTGGCATCAGTGATCGTTACAAAGAAAGAAATGGCAATCGAAAGTTAATTTTATTTTCTGCTGGCAGCGTGATGGCTGCTATATTTTTTACTCTTTGGCGCATTCCTGTCGGAAATGAAATGTCGTCCTACGTTTTACTTTTTTTCATCAGTGCTTTACTGAATTCTGCTATTTCCTTCTTTTCAGTTCCTTACTATGCAGTAGCTAATGATCTGGAAAAAGACAATCACCGCCGGCGCTCGTGGATTGGCTGGAGACTCGTATTTTTTAATGTGGGATCCCTGATTGGTTTATCTGTCCCAGCTTATTTTCTAACCCAAAACACAGCTGCTGTTACCCAAGAACCCTATCTGCATGCTGTGACTGTTTTAGTTTTGATGACTGTCGTGCTCACACTGATCTCAACACATTTCATGTACCATAAGACTGAAAAAGATATTTTAATTGAAAAAAATAAGAATTTAAAATTAAAAGACATTTTAAAAGATAAAATATTCTTACAAGTTCTACTGGCCTTTTTTGTGGTGAACTGTGGTTTAGGACTTAATTCAACACTTGCATTGTACTATTACAAAGATTTCTTAAAGTTTACCCAAGATCAAACGCAACTTATATTGGTCACGTTTTTAGTATTTTTTACGATTTCCATTCCGCTGTGGGTCATTCTCACGCGGTTTTTTTCCAAAAAAAATCTTATTGTGTACGGCGCCGTAGCCCTTGGGCTGATGACAATGGTTTCGTTTCCGCTATTTTCCAAAGTGGGTTTCTGGACCGTTTTTACTGTCGCAAGTGTGCTTGGTGGATTACTCGTTGGGGTCGCCGTCGTCATGGAGATTTATCTAGCTGATTACTTAAATGCAAAAGAAATAGAATTTAAACAAAGTCTTTCTGGCCAGTTCCTGGGCTTGTGGAAGATGGCATCGAAAGTGTCACGCGCCATTGCCATTGGTTTAGCTGGTCCGATTATTGAAATTTCGACAGGCAATCCGCAGATGTTGGCAAACTTTTTTGGTGGTGTCGTTGGCTTATTTTTTATTTTATCTGGAATCATATTTTTAGTTCCTGTTACTAAGCAGGGGCAATAATCACGGATTTTTTTATTTGCATAAAAAAATCCCCTAGCGTTTAACACACTCAGTGATGGCTCCTTAGTTTTTAGCGTTTAAGCAGTGGCCATAAGATTGCACTACCTAATAGTACAATTAACATGCGGTTGATGATCTCGGCCGCAGAGTTGATTTTAGGGTTTCCTAGGTACTGATATTCTAGAACTCGAATGGCAAATAAAAAGTGGTGTTATTGAACGTAACAGTTCATCGATTCAACTTAAAATTTGGTGTTCGAGTTCTTTTTTTTTATACCGTCTGCGCCAGTTCCCAAATTTCACCATCATAAAGATCACTAACATCTTGCGCACCTGAGGATTTAAATATGTCAGCCGCTTTTTGTTCATCATCGTCTTCATCAATGTGCAGAGTAAGTAATAACCCACCCTGTTTTAAATAATAGCCGTAGCGATTATTAGTCATTTTAGGAATTCCATTGCCAGCTAAGGCGCCGCTGGCACCACCGACTAAGATTCCGACAAACGCACCCATTAGCATACTAAGAAATGGTGATGGAGCGGGGTCATTCAAGCTCAAGCTTGAACTTAAAAAAAATCCAACGCATCCAAGTAACACAAGTCCAACTAAGGCGCCGATGGCTGCACCAAAACGCGTATTCATAGGAAGCCCATGAATAAAGTTATGCTCACCTTCTTTTTGTTTAATTAAAATGTGAATATTTTGTGATTGAAAGCCATTTGCCACTAACGAATCGATTGTTTTTTGTGCGCTCGCTCGCGTTGAAAATAATCCACAAACCGCTTTTTTTATTTTCTTCATCCCTAGCCTCCGCTTATATAAATTCATTACGAAGCAAGTCGCAGGCCACTTGCACTTTTTATTACCTTCTACTACTCTGCATCACTATGTATAAAGGGGAACGCTTTAACGGATATTCGCACTTCATTGGCATGGTGCTCGCTTGCGTGGGTGCATTTTATTTGGTTTCAATCGCGATTGCGCAAAATGATATCTGGAAAATAGTTGGCTTTAGCATCTATGGCGCGATGCTGATTCTGTTGTATTCAGTCTCAACGCTGTATCACAGCAGCAAGGGACGAGCGAAAGATTTATTTCGCCAATTAGATTATATTTCTATTTATCTGATGATTGCAGGTACCTACACACCCTTTACGCTGATCACACTACGAGGCGCTTGGGGCTGGAGCTTATTCGGTGTTATTTGGGGTTTAGCTGTTATTGGAATTATTCAAGAGATATACTTAGGAAAAAAAACCCGGCGCTATTCGCTGATGATTTATCCGCTGATGGGATGGCTTATTGTTATTGCGATTCGTCCCTTGATTGAAAAATTATCCCCGGCCGGCATGTGGTGGTTAGCAGCTGGCGGGCTGTCGTATACTTTTGGAATATTGTTTTTCTTACTTGATGAAAAAGTGAAACACTTCCATGGTGTTTGGCATTTATGTGTTCTAGGTGGAAGTGCCGCCCAGTTTATTTGTTTATTAAAATTTGTAGCCTGAATTCTAACCTAATTTCGAGCCTGAATTACTCAAGCACCAATCGCTGCATCACGCGCGCGTCACAGCGCCCTTTGAAATCGTGACTTGTCACTCGGCTTTGCGGTGACGTCATTAAAAAGCGACGAATGCCCGGTACATTAACTTCGACCATATTTTTAATTGCCACTTGATCTGGCCTGTGTGAAAAGCCTAGTTCAAAAAGTAAAGTCCAAATCCCATGTTTCCAATAGGCATAATCTTCAAACGTTCCGTCTGCTGCGTACAGCACCTGCGTGTTATTCCCAGTTTGGTATCCACTTTCTACAGTCGCCGCTTTTACTAATTCGATATACTGAGCATCATAAGGAGTCGACAAGTCTGTTGTAGAAATTCCCCATGGATAAACAACTGCTGGCCAAAAGGTATGCAGCGTTGCTGCAACTTGAATATTTTTTTCAACTAAAAAATCGGCCAGTGCTTTGGTTGATTTTAAATTAAAAGTTTTTCCCGATTTACAGGGTCCTGGATAATCACGATTGGGATCAAAGCTGCCAGAAATTCCAGATTCATTGCGGTTACCAGAATTATAGCCAGAAATATTTAATACCGGAATTACGTAGACGGTTTGTCCGATGATTGGATTTTTTGCTAAGTTGTCTGCTACCCCAAGGGCTACCGCAGTTGATCCATATTCATTTCCGTGATGGGTTCCTACAATCAGCGAATTCACTGAACCAGAACCAATTTGCAGAGCATAGATCGGCACACCTTTATCAGAGACTCCGATCACAACAACTTT
>JAYUTU010000164.1:0-2579 GCA_043754975.1 Bdellovibrionales bacterium
AGAAAAGTAAAAAATGGCTCACCAGTCATGGCCCAATACCATGGTAGCGTCCGCCAAGAATTTATCAATGATTTCAACGCTTCAGTCAACGCCACTTTATCGAAACGAAGAGTTCCTCCGGGATTTGTACCGTGGATACTCAACGCCTGATTTAATCAACATGCTTTCAACCAACATCACCATCATCTTTACAAAGCCCGGAATGCCTTCACAATCGAACAGTCTTTTTACCTCTGTAATTAGCTGCGAAAAAGAAAAATTCTGTAAACTAAATTCTGAACCAATATGCAAAGATAACTTGTTTGATGATTTTAACATTGAAGAAGGCCTCCTTGCCCTGAACCCATTTACATGGATTAATAAAGACAAGAAGACCGTGAGAAGTCTTTTTATTAAAAATGTATTGTGACTTAAAATCAAAAAAAATCCGCACTGTCTAACTTTTTGACGGTGACCGTCAGCGACTCACTGCAAGTCGTTTAGTCACCTTTTTGCTTTCTAATCAAATAAAACTCACTTTAAATCTGGAACACTTCTCGCTAGATAGTTTATCGAAAGATCGTTCTAGTTTGAATAAAGGGCAATTAAGCCCACAGACATTGGAACCGTATCTAACAAATAACGATTACCAAATAAAGGAAGAACGAATGAAAAATCTAGTTATAGCAACGCTTGTAGTATTGGGCACTTTATCTGCTGCGGCAGAGAAACAAACTTGTACCTTGGAAGTTGAAGCAGCCGCGGGAATGGAAGTTCTTGATGTAAAACGTGTCGATGTAGAAATTGCCACAGGTAAATACACAGCTAACCGACTAATTGAATCGCAATTCGGAATCAAAGCTGAATTTTCATTACGAAAAGTCTGCTCCGCTAGCGGACCCTGCAACGGCGGTGAAGCTGTAGGGATTAAATTAACTGCTAATGGAACAACGGCGGTAGTTGAAGGCCGTCAGCTTAATATCATTACTGAAAACCTTCGTGCTCGCGCTTCTTGTTACTAAAGCAGTAACTAAGAATAGAATCTAAATAATACGAAAAAAAGGGGCCAGCTATTTGGTCCTTTTTTTTACGCGAGGATCGGATTTTCAGTTGCAACGATCAGCGCTACATTTCTAACCGGTCAGAAAATCGAGATTGAGTTTTTACGTAATTACTAGATACACATGCCCAACCTGAGTCCTGATAGTTAGGTCTATGTGTTAGCCTCCGATCATTTTTGCTGTTGGCATGACAACTGGACCTCCTTAATTAAATGGTTTTCTATATCCTATTTCGATAAGATAAATTAATGAATTTTTTATCGTTCATCTTTATTATTCAAGCCTGGGCGACCATGTTCGAAGTCCTGCCTGATGCATTTGACAGCGGAAATAAGATTAATATTTCCGTGTTGTCGGAGAGAGAAGCCTCTAACCTTTTTAAAGAATTTAAGTCTGACGATTCAATACCACATAAGTATTATCCAACCGGCTGCAATGATCGAGCTACGGCGATGGCACGAATTGCGGAAAAAAAACAAATTGAAATGGGGAAGGTTTATATCCATGGAATGCTGCGGGCCAAACTATTGGGCTTACCTGGCCACATTGCTATGTGGGGTTGGCATGTAGCGCCAGTTGTATATGTTATGAAAAATAATAAACCTCAGCTTATGGTATTTGACCCATCCCTTTTCAACGGACCTGTAACTCAAGAAAAATGGGAGGCCGCTATGCAAGTTAAAGGCGATCCACGCCCCCATTCGGCCGGGACATACTATTCGAGTCGTTATCAGTATTTACATCGAGCAGAAGAAGTTAAGAAATACAATTGGCATAGTAAAGACCTAGAGCATGTCGAAAGCAGACTTAAATTATTTAAGCGCTATCTTGATAAAAATGACTTCGATCTGCCGCCAGATAGTCAATTTTTGAAAACAGAAAGTCGCAAGGTGGCGCAGTGATAATCCAATTTTTTTTTAAACCTATCTTTCAAATATTTTTTATTACTACGTTGAGCTGTGCCATTAATGCAGAAGTTCTAATAAACTCAAAAATAAACTCGAAAAGTGATTCTCGTACACTTTTTGCCCACGTCGTAGAAATTCACGAAAGTAAAACTGATTTTTTAGTTTTATTTCAAAATGATCCTGGTCTTTATTCATTTACAAAGCATTCAGCAAAGAAAAAATTGCATGCAACACTTTTAAAAAGCATGAAGGAAAAGAAGCCGCTTAAAATTAAAGTTGAGGCCATGTCTCAACAAATCATAAGTATCGAAGAGTAGAGGCTCTTCTCGGCCCAATATTCACGAGCAGATCTGATCAAAACGTCTCCATCGTCTTCAACCTCAAAAGTTGAAATGGCAAATAGCTCAATTTCTTTTCCGTCAGGCGTCGTTGACTTGATAAACACTTCAGAGATTACGGTATCAACGCGATCCCATTGGTCGTGCTCACTGTGCACATTCATAATTTCGATTTTGTGTGTGCCAGGATAAGTGCGATATCGGGAATTACTCACGAACATTCTGCACCAAATTCTAATCCAAAAACGAAAAAACCGGGTAGTTCCCGGTATTTGTAAAAGTAAAAAATGGCT
>JAYUTU010000165.1:0-2576 GCA_043754975.1 Bdellovibrionales bacterium
TGAAGATCTGCTTTTAAAAATTGAACACTGAGCACAGAATTAATTTTAAGCGCAGTTGCTTTTATGGCTTTTAGTTGCTCTGCTTCAACCCACCCAAACTCTAAAGCCTGATCGTCACTCACAAAGGGATCGGCCAGGGAGTCATCTTTATAGTACAATTCTAAGAGGGGTTTTTTTAATTTTTCCCCTTCGCTGCGCCCAAGTTTTTTTGCCAGTGAGCCTGCTAAGATATTTCGGACAACAACTTCTAAAGGAATTATTTTTGTTTTTATGACCGTCATCTGATTATTGTTTTCAGTTTTTAACCAATGATGAGAAATATTATGTTTCGATAGCAGTTTAAAAAGATACGTCGAGATCGCGCAGTTCAGCTGACCTTTACCTAAAAATTCACCTTTTTTCTGAGCATTAAAAGCCGTGAGGCTATCTTTGAATTCCATCAGTAGCTCATTCATTGCAGGTGTTTCAAAAATCTTTTTAGCTTTGCCTTCGTAAATCATTTTTAGATTCAATTGCCACCCATCCTTTTTTAGTCGCGTTTAAAGCCAACGTACATCCAACTTACTTCACTAGGTACTGTTTAAGACGCGCCTGCACAGCCTGCACGTGCTTTTTGCCGGAAAAAATCGTTTCCATAGTTTTCGTATCAAACAATTTTGTTTTTAACAGAACATCTTTTAAGTGCTCGCTGCCTTTAAGTCCATGGGCAGCTTGTTGAATCACCGTATAAGCAGCTTCACGGCTCATATTTTTTTTCTCAACCAAATGCAGCAGCAAATGGGATGAATATAAAACTCCTCCCAACTGGTGGGTGTTCTCTAACATGCGCTTTTCATCCACATACAGACCCTCTAACAAAGTCGTCATCCGCTGTAGGCCATAGTGTGCAATTTGAAATGTATCTGGAAAGATGACTCGCTCCACCGAGGAATGACTGATATCGCGCTCGTGCCACAACGAGATATTATCTAGCGCCGCTTGGGCATAACTTTTCATCAGTCGCGCTAAACCCGAGATATTTTCTGCACTAATTGGATTTTTTTTATGTGGCATCGCCGACGAGCCTTTTTGTCCCGGCGCGAACCCTTCGATAACTTCACGAACCTCACTTCGCTGCAAATGGCGTAGTTCAATAGCTAGCCGGTCTAAGCCAGAAAATAAAAAAGACAATGAAACAATGACTTCCGCATGCCGGTCCCGGGGGACAACTTGTGTCGCAAAAGGCTCTGCAGTTAGGTTTAAACGCCGAGCTACTTTTCGTTCAAATTCTAACGGCAACGCGGACGATGTTCCAACGGCGCCACTTAATTTACAAATTCGGATCTGACTTTGGGCTCGGCGAATTCGATCTTCACTGCGAAGTAGCTCTTGGTAAAATCCTGCCAACTTAAAACCAAATGTGGTTACCTCAGCATAAATTCCATGGGTTCGTCCCGCACACAGTGTGCTTTTATGCGTCTTAATTAAAGAATAGAGCACTGCTTTTAATTTTTTCACGGCTGACAGGATGACTGTTAAACCGTCGTCTAATTGCAAACTCAATGCAGTATCTAAAACATCCGAACTGGTCAGTCCGAAATGAATAAATCGTCCCTCGGGGCCAACGGATTCTGCCAAATTTGAAACAAAGGCGATGACGTCATGTTTTGTTGCTTTTTCAATCTCTTGAATGCGAGAAACTTGAAATTTGGCACTAGACTTAATTTTTTTCGCTGCACTCCGAGGAATTAAACCCATGGTTGCCTGAACCTCAGCACAAATAATTTCAACTTCCAGCATGTAATCAAAACGTGATTTCTCAGAAAACAGAGATTCCATCTCCAAAGTTGAATACCGAGCTATCATATCGAAACCTCATTATTTTTTTTTGATCTGCGAATCACTTTTGATAAATTATCTTGTAGAAATTTTTCTATATGAGCTGCATTCCAAAAACTAAAATTGGGAACTTCTAAAGTGGCTGGCAAAACGATTCCAGTTTTCACCTTAGATGAAGCAACTGTAGAGACCTCAGACTGGATATAATTTTTTAAATACAAAAAAGGGAAATGTTCAGAAATAGCACCACGAATGCGATCAATATAGAAATTTTTAAACTCAGGGTTATTCACCTGGTGAATGGGTTGAAAGGTCCAAAAAGCTAAACTCTCTTGCTTCATCCTACAGTAAAACCAATTGTCGATAATTGACTGCCGAGCAGGATCTAAAACTAGGAAAAAAGCTTCATCCTGCTGAAACGGCAAAACGGGCTTTGCGACTTCAAACTCAAACGCGGTGGATGTCCAGATGTAATTTAGGTTACCTGATGGTTTATGATTAACTTTAAACATTTTAATCTTTTTTTGGTCAAAAAAAGTCGAAACTAGTGGATGTGACTCCGTCAGCACTAAATCAAAATTTTCAACACCTTTTTTTTCTAATTCGATGATAATGGTTTTCTTTTTAGAGTCGTAGTGAATATCCATAATATCACTTAGCGGTTGAATACTCGTTTTATGAGCGCTGTCACTGATCGTTTTGTTTGGTGTTTCATTAGTAATTTCAGTTGTAATTTCACTCATTTTTTCAACCGTGAA
>JAYUTU010000166.1:0-2573 GCA_043754975.1 Bdellovibrionales bacterium
CCTTAGCGGATCACAAGAATTTACCTCGCTGCTAACTCTTCACAGACACGTGGCTAGCAAAGAATTTGATTTGGTTATTTTAGATACTCCGCCGGCTCAACACACATGGAGCTTTTTAAAAGCACCAGAAAAAATAGCACAGCTATTTAACGAGGGCGTGACGAGCTGGTTTAGAGACGATGAGGAATCCCGCTCGGTATTTAAAAAAATATTAAACGTTGGCACGGCTCAAGTTTTGAAAGCACTGGAATCCTTAACGGGTTCTGAGTTTATCAAAGAGCTTTCAGCTTTTTTTGGTGCCATTCAGCGCTGGCAAAAGCCGCTTGAGAATTACGTGATGAATTGTCACCGATTGCTTATTTCGTCTGAAACTGAGTTCGTGCTGGTCACCGGATTGGACCCTTCGCGGTTAAAAGAGGCAGAAAAATTATCCCGAGAAATTCGAACGCAAGGATACAGATTAACGTCTGTAATCATCAACCGAGTGCCCGAATGGTTAGCCCGCGTTCCCCAATCGATCAAAAAAAATCCTAACGAAAACCGATTGAATCAGGTCATTAACTACTATCAAAGTCTGGAAGACGAACTGCAGCTACGCATCCAGTCTTTTACCTCGCAGCAGGTTGTGTACAAATGCCACGAGTTCAGTCAAAATACAGGACATGTCCAGCAACTTAAAGAAAACTACGATCAAATTAAGCGCCTTACTTAGTGTGCTTTTATTCAGTCTAAGCATCACGAACTGCGTGATCATGGATCCCGTGGAATCAGAGCTCATTGATCCACGAAAAGACCTTTTTCAAAAAGGCATCTCACATATGGTTAATGAAAAATATGACTTGGCTCAACCTATTTTTTTGAAACTAACTGCAGAGCCTGAGCTGAAATCAGATCTTATTTACGATTTGTCTTTATGGAACATATCTTTAACATATGAAAAATTAGGCCTACCAGAGAAAGCTATTTTGGCATTAAATTTATTAATGGATCGCAACACTCCCCATGTGCTTCCGTTTAAATTAAAAGCGGCATTGATGAAGAATTACTACCGCGTAGGTAATAATTTGGTTGCTCAGCGCTTTAAAAAAATGCTGGATGATGAAAAGCCGAAAGCAACACTCAGTACAGAAACTCTATTTCTAGCACTTCGTCAGACTTTGAACTTAAATTATGATCACCTGATCTTGGAAGAGCTAAATTATGTCGGAGAAGCGCAAAAATATGTTCTTTATGTGATGGAGCAGAATACGTCAGAATTAAATGAGACGGCAACTGACTTGCTAATTTCCATTTATCAGCAAAGTTATGCATTGACCACAACCGATAAGCTACAAGACAGTTTCAAAGAAAAAATATTAATTTCCCTATTAGATAAGCTTCGTCTTTTTAATTCCTATAAACTGAATGATCTTAATATTAATTTAAAAACTGTAACAAAATTTTCAAATTTTTCTGAAAAGATGGAAAAACAAATCACGGACAGGCTGCATCGATGACAACACAAGCTCATATACACACACAAATTTGTCAGAATTTTTCAAATATCCAGTCGTGGTTTCAGTCCGTTACGAAAAGTTTAGCGTATCCAATTTACTCAAGTTATGACATTCGTGATTCTGGCTATAAAATTACAAATGTAGACGCTAATGTGTATCCTGCAGGATTTAATAATATCTGCCCGACCGACAAGGAAAGTGCCGTTGATTTATTCAAGAAATATATTGAGGTTCATTACCCATTTGGAGTTAAACGAATACTACTCATCACCGAAGAGCATACAAAAAACCCCTACTACCTAGAAAATGTCCATACTATAGCTACTTTGATCGAGCAGGGCGGTTTTCAAGTGCGATTGGCGTTCCCCAAAGATCTGCCTGAAGTTTTAACCTTACAAAGCGTTACAGGACATACTCTTCAATTTGGCAGTGGCTTTGAAAACTCAGCTTGGGTTAAAGATTTCAATCCTGATCTTGTTATTAGTAACAATGATTTTTCGCTTTCATTAGAAGATTACGGTCAGCAAAGCACCCATCCCATGAATCCACCGCGCGAGCTTGGATGGTACCAGCGAAAAAAATCGAGATACTTTAAAAATTACAATCAGCTTGTCACGACATTTTCTGAAATTGCAAAAATAGACCCCTTCTTGATGCGTGTTGAGACAGAAGAGTTTACCACATTTGATATCAACAGCGAAAGCAGCCGTAAAGAATTGGCTGAACGCACGGATTTGTTTTTGAAAAATTTAAAAGAGACTTACCATCAAAAAAATATATCTCAAGAGCCATTCTGTTTTGTAAAAAATAATGCTGGGACCTATGGACTGGGTGTCATCAAAGTTACTTCCGGCACAGAGATTTTAGAGTGGACTTACAATGCACGAAAAAAAATGAAAGCTGCCAAAGGTGGTCGCGAAATTCAAGAAGTTATCATCCAGGAAGGCATTCCCTCGATAGTTACTGCTGAAAGTTCTGCGGCAGAACCCGTTATATACATGATCGGCTGTGAGCTAGCCGGGGGATTTTTACGCACGCATGCTGAAAAATCATCGACAGAAAGTTTAAATTCGCCAG
>JAYUTU010000167.1:0-2565 GCA_043754975.1 Bdellovibrionales bacterium
AATAAACTCAAATAACATGTCATCACCGATATGATTGCAGTCAGAGGTAAACCGATTTTTAAAAAGTCCGAAAATTTATAACCACCTGGGCTTAGAATCAACAAGTTACCGTGATGGCCAATAGGAGTTAGGAAAGAAGCGACAGCCCCAATGGTAACGGTGACAACTGCGGCCGTCGGCGAAATCTGGGCAGACTTTGCGAAAGCAATTGCAATCGGAGCAATAAGGACCGCTGTTGCCGCATCAGAAAGAATTTGCGTAACGAAGGCAGCAAACCAAAAAAAGACAAGCAGCATCGCGATGGGTTCCCACCCTTGCGTGTATTGAAAAACAAAATTTGCAAGAAGCTTATCAACACCCACTTTTTCCATTGCGATACCCAGCGGAATCACTCCTGCGATCATAACGAAGATCTTCGTTTCAATCGAATCATAAGCTTGTTCGGTCGACAGACAGCGCGTAAGAATCATCGCTAAGGCGCCGGTCAAAAATGCAACGTGTGCGGGAGCCCAACCTAAAGCGGTAACCAAGATTGAAGCTGCCATTATACCACTGGCAAGACGCATTTTTATTCGTTTAGTCGACTGTGCGTGAAACGGTAAAAACATGAGGAAGGCACGATGCCGTGACAATTTTTCAAGGCGCTCCTCGGGTCCCCAAAGCACAATTAAATCTCCTGCTTGTAAGGGAGTGCCCGACGTTTCTTCTTTTAACCAGCCGGATTTACGCCAGACACCGATGGCAACGACACCGTGTCTTTGAAAAAATTGAATCTGCGAAAGTGAGCGGCCGATGAATTCCGATTTCGGAGCCAGAACCGCCTGCAAAATTTTCCCGCCTTGTTCCGAAAGCGATGACGTTGCCGTATCTGCGACAGACGAACCAAATTTTTTGACGGCCTTTATAGCCAAACCCAATTTTTCTTCGATAGAAACAAGTTCATCAGACCCAATTTTAACCAAAAACAAATCATCCTGCAACAAGGTCCCGCCGGCTTGGTGTAGACTTTGCGCTTGGCCATTTCGAAGCCAACCGAATATTTGAAATCGTTCTTTGGTGGCCTCTATCAATTCTTTTAATGTGAGTCCGATCCATTTACTTTTCTCGGGAACCACAAGTTCCGTCGAAATTTCACTTAGTTTGAAGCGGTCGTCACTTTGGTCGTTGCCTGATTTTTTTGGTAACAGCCACCTCATTAAAAGAATGAAAATAAAGCTAGCTAGGCAAAGGGGCGCTCCCAATTTGGTCACAGAAAAAATTCCTAATGCAGGCTCGCCCGAGCGAACAAGCGCATTGTTTGCTAAAAGAAAGGCGGGTGCGCCAATTAATGTGAGTGTCGTTCCCAACGAGGCCGCAGTTGCCATAGGTATCAGTAAACGTGACGAGTGAAGATTTTTTTCCTTACAGATCTTCATGACAATCGGAAGCATCATGGCCGTCACCATAAGATGATGTGTAAAAGCAGAGAGCATGGCCACGGAAGTCATAATCACAATATTAGCTACGACTTCGTTGTTGCCGCTCCAGCGACTAACCCAGCCGCCAATCAGATCTGTAACCCCCGTTAATGACAAACCTGCTGACAAAATAAATACGGCAGCGACAATGATGGCAGGTTCGCTTGCAAACCCTGAAAAAGCAGATTTGGCATCAATAAGCCCACTTAACGCTAGTGACAGGATAATAAGAATCGCGACGACGTCAACTCGGAGCGTTTCTGTGACGAACAGAACAATAGAGATCAGCATGATGACTAGAAAAATGATCTGTTGAAGATCCATTGAAACCTCTATCTGTTAATTTGCAATAGTTGCTGACAATTAAAAAGATTCACATAAAAATAGGACAGCAGAACCCGCATTAAACATTAAGATTAAACACTAAGATTAAACACTAAGATCAAAGATTAAGGTAGCTACATGAAAAAGACAATCGTTCAAAATTTTAAGCTCTTGCTTTTTTGTCTTGTTCTCGCGTTTTCCCATGGGAGCTTCGCGCAACGGGTGAAAACTGCAACCAACTCGGTTGGGTCTGTTTTGGATGATGCCAGGAGCGGAAAATTGCAGATTCAATTCTTACCAACTGCTGAATCTGACCGTGAAACAAATCGAATTTTGAATAGTCTAACTCAACAAGCCGGTTGGTTCCCGAAGATTAAAGTTTCGGTTGTTGACGGAATGGTTATAATTGAAGGAACGGCAAACTCGAAAGATCAGCTTGAATGGCTTGAAAATTCGGCAGAGCGCTTACCCACGGTGCTTGCAGTCATTAACAAAGCAGAATTGTCGGCGACAGCATTCACTGATCTTTCACCGGCATTAAGCGAACTACGACGAATTGCCGATGCTGCCAAGCGCGCGTTGCCGAATTTTTTATTAGCCCTAGCACTTTTTCTTAGTTTTTTCGCATTTAATCATTTTCTGAGTCGAGGAATAAAAAAAATATGGGAGCGGAGCATTTCAAACCCATTTTTATTGGTCACGGTTTCTAAGTTAACACTTTTACCAATATGGCTTTTGTTTTTCTATCTGATCCTGAGAACTGCGGGTCTTTCAGGATTAGCCA
>JAYUTU010000168.1:0-5571 GCA_043754975.1 Bdellovibrionales bacterium
GCTGGATCTAGCGAGGCAACCGGTTCGTCTGCCAATAACACTTCAGGGTTCTGGGTTAAAGCCCGAGCAATAGCAACACGCTGTTGCTGCCCGCCTGACAATTGATCGGCACGTATATGGGCTTTTTCTGCAATACCAACCAATTTCAAATACTTCATGGCTTCCGCTTTATCAGCCGCTGAGAAAAGGCCGAAAAAACTTTTCCACGTTGACGTGTAAGCCAGTTTTCCAACTAAGACATTTCCTAAGACCGTGTGGCGCGGGATTAAGTTAAAATGTTGAAATATCATTCCCATTTTTTTTCGCAAAGATCGGATCTCTGTGCTGGTCGTTAGTTTAGCTGAATCCTTGCCCGCAAATAAAATTTCACCGCTGGATGGATCGTGCAGACGATTAATGCAGCGTAGGAGCGTTGATTTACCCGAACCGCTAAGGCCAATCACGACCAGAAATTCCCCTTTTTTGACATCGAAGCTGACGCCTTTTAAAGCCTGCACGCCATTGTCATAGGTTTTTTTCAAATCTCTAATTTTTAAAACAGGTTCACTCATCACAACCTCGCGGCGTAGCCTCTTGTTGAGGGGGATTTACTAAAACAAACACTAGCACAATTACTTTTTCATAAAATCTGAAGCATCTTTTCCTAAGGTCTTCAGCATCGTGCGCACGGATTCGTAGTCAGCATCAGTCGCTAATTTCAAATCAGTCACTCCGTAGATGGCCTTGAAAGCTTCTTTACCTTCAGGGGTTGCAATGAAGCTCATCATGGATTCGATGATTTTTGTTTTCATTTCTTCAGGCATTTCTTTTCTAAAAACAATTGGATCATTTGGAATGGGCTCAGACAAAGAAACAATAACTACTTTTTTCTCAACATCAGGGTACTGTGTTTTTACTAAACGGCGAGCATCTTCAATAGATTCAACCCCTTTTTCGTCTTTCGAAGGTGGAGAGTAGAACGTGGCTCCAGCATCCACTTGCCCCTGGTAAACCATGGAAACAACGTTATCGTGTTTTTGTGCAAACATAGTTTCTTTGGGCTCGATTTTTTTGTCCTTCAAAGTTTTTAGTGGCAAGAGATAACCCGAAGTCGATGCAGCGTCCACGAACGCTAATTTTTTACCAGCCAAGTCTTCAATTTTTTTAATATTGCTGTCGGCTTTCGCGATAAACTGCGATTGATACGTCGATGAGCCATGGCGCAAAACAGTCAAGCGGGCTTCAGCTTGGTATTTATCATGAGCCAGTACGTAGCCAAAAGTGTTAATCGCTGCAATGTCCGCACGCTTTGTACCAAAAGCCTCAACGACTGCAACAAAGGACTGCGGGATCGTAACTTCAAATTTATACGGCGTCGTTTTTTCTAAATGGTCTTTAAACTTTTTTGAATTGTCTTCGATAACTTTGGCATCAACGGAGGGCACGAAATGTAACTTCACTGGATTTTCGGCTGTTCCAAGCTCTGCAGTTTTTTTGGTACAGCTGGAAATACTGAGTGCTGTTAGTGTCAGAATTAATAGGCCTAAGTTCTTCATTAAGTACTCCTTTAGAATCAGATGAGAATCCATCTTCCCTAGTGAAAAATGTGGCCCAAAGTTAACAAAAGAAAACTGCGTTTCCAAGAAAAGACTTTTCTTTTTTTACCATCAGAAGGATACTGACCGGGACGAATCTAAATAATGGCTGAAAAATGGTTGATAATTCATCAAATCTAAATGAAATCCTTAAAACTACTCGTGAAATTGCTGCGCAAAATGGCCGCACAATGGCTGTATTTGACCTTGATTCGACTCTGTTTAACGTCAGCACCCGAACTCAGAAAATATTAGAAGAATTTGCCCATGAACACGCAGTTGAAGAACTTAAGTCAATCGAAGTGCTGCATACAGATTGGGGCGTCAAAGAATCTTTGATGCGAAAAGGATACAACCAAGAAGACCATACCCAGCTGCACACCCAGCTAAAAGATTTCTGGTTTGAACGCTTTTTTTCAAACGCGTACTTGCATTATGATGTTCCCTACCCTGGAGCCATCGAGTTTGTCCAAGAACTCGAACATGCCGGAGCAGAAATATTTTATCTGACCGGACGAGATGTTTTGCGAATGGGCACGGGTTCAAAGGATGTGCTATTAAAATGGGGATTCCCTTGTCGGAGCGAACAATTGATTTTAAAACCCCATAGATCCATGGACGATGAGCTCTTCAAAAGAGACTGGTTTATTCAACGAGATCGCTCCGCATTTCAAAAAGTTTATTTTTTTGAAAATGAACCCGTAAATATCAATGCCGTGCTAAAACACTGCCCGGATGTCGAAATTATCTTTCTTGATACAACACACGCACGAAAGCAAACAGTGACAGCACCCATTCAACGAATTCCGCATTTTAAAAGGGTCTAAAAAATGTTAACACTAATCGCAACACCTATTGGCCGAAATGATGAAATTACACTCCGCTCGCTGGAAGCCCTTCGGGCTGCAGACGTCATCATCTGTGAATCCACGAAGGAAACTTCAAAACTACTCAAGCACTTGGATATCAAAGCAAAAAAATACGAGGTCCTGGATGAACACTCGACCGCCGACGATCTTATTCAGCTAGCTGCACTTTGTGAAACTCAGACTGTTTGTTTGGTTTCTGATTGCGGAACTCCGGCCTTTTGTGATCCCGGGAATAATTTAATAGCGCTTTGTCGTAAAAAAAATATTCAAGTAAAAAGCTCATTGGGTGCATCAGCCCTGATGGGCCTACTGTCATTAAGTTCCGAACGCTTGAAGCGTTTTCAGTTTATTGGCTTTATTGCCGCAGAAACACTCGCCAGGGAAAAAGACTGGCTGAGTGTGAAAAAAATTAAAGACCCCTTTATCCTTATGGACACTCCGTACCGGTTAAAAAAAATGCTCGACGAATGCCAATTGCACTTAGCTGACAGAAAAATGCTTTTAGTTCTTAACTTATCTCAGGATGACGAATTAGTTTTAGAGGGTTCTCCAAAGACCATTCGCCCAAAGGTTCCAATGGAAAAAGCTGAGTTTATGATTTTGGTCTACTCTGCCTGAAATGATATCATTACCGATTGATTCTCATCTAGTGGATATCTTGCAAAAATTTAAGTCGGCAACGAACTTAATTTTAAAAGCAGCGCCCGGTTCAGGTAAAACCACCCGCTTGCCAGCAGCTTTGGTTAAAGGCGGCTACAAAAAAATTCTTGTGTTAGTACCAAAACGAATTGCTGCGGTCAGCGCAGCCGACCGCATTGCGACCGAAAACAACTGGCAGTTAGGAAAGCAAGTTGGATATCATGTCCGCTTTGAACCCGTTTACACGGCAGAGACTGCGTTAATTTTCATGACCGAAGGTGTGTTTATGAAAAAAGCTCAGGATGAAAAATTTTGGGCCACGATCGACGTTTTAATTTTTGATGAATTCCACGAGCGCTCAGCGCTGGTCGATATGGCACTGGGGTTGGCTTTAGAAAAGCAAATCGTAACTGATAAATTAAAGCTGGTTGTGATGTCAGCGACTTTATCTTCTGACAGTTTACAAAAATTTTTACCGAACACGGCAGCGGTTGAAGTCAAAGCATCACCACATCCATTAGATCTAAAATATTCTACGAAACCTCAGCGCCTAGTCTGCGACACGGAATTTTATCAAGCCCTTGTGCAAACTGTCGGAGCCGCATGGACTGAAAACAGCAAAGACCTTCTGGTGTTCCTACCTGGATTTAGTGAAATGCGAAAAGCACAGGTTCAAATTCAAAAAAAATTTCCTGCAGCAACCACGCAGTTTTTGCATGGGTCATTAAAGCTTCATGAGCAGCGGGAAATTTTGCGTGAACACAGTTCCCGATGGATTATCTTGGCCACAGATGTTGCTGAATCGTCATTAACGTTGCCACAAGTCGATGCTGTGATCGACAGTGGTTTGAAAAAACAAGCCACGTCAGAGGCTAAAGTCGGTTTTTCTCAGCTGGCACTGCAGCGAATTTCAAAATTTTCAGCGACTCAACGTGCGGGCCGGGCGGCGCGAACTGGCCCTGGTCGCTGTTATCGTTTATGGCACGAAAGCGATGAGCGCTCGATGCCTGATCAAATTAAACCTGAAATACTGAAACCGGAACTGGCCGCAGAAGTTTTAACTTTAAAAGCTTGCGCAGTTGACTCAGTAACAGATTTTCTTTGGCTAGATCCTCCGAAAGAAAAAGCACTCGATGATGCCACTCGTAAATTAAAGTTCTGGAAGCTTTTAGATTCTGCTGAGCGCATAACTCCGCTGGGCTTACAGATTCAAAAACTTCCTCTGTCGCTTGAAAATTCGCTGCTCTTTTATCAGCTTGCTGCTAGCGGCTTTCATGCAGAAGCCGCGCATCTTATGGCTTGCTTAGAAACTCTTGATTTTGCAAAAGTTTTTTCTGATTCTGTGCCCCAAAAAGACGACGATCTTGAACGCCTGGATTCGGCGTCGCTTTTAAACTCTCAAGGACTAAAAATTAGAACTCAGCTTACAACGCTCAAAATTCCTGTGGGTGCACCAGGAACTAATTTTCGAAAAAAACTAATTTCTATTTTCTTTTCTTATTTTCCCGAAAAAATTTCGCAGAAAAAAACGGATACGGATGGCGTTTCTAGTTTAGGGCGCGGGCTAACTTTTTTACCAGGTTTGCAAGCACGGTACTATGAGTATCAGATCCTGTTGGCCGGCTACAATACTTCGGAACGAACAGATATCTATTTTGCTATCGGCTTTTCTAAAGCTGAGTTTTTAGATTTTAGTTCGCAAACTGTAGAGCAAAAGACCGAGCATGTTGTGGACCTGGAAAAACGTCAAATTTTTAAAGTGCAAACTAAAAAAGTAGGACGGTTTATCATTTCTGAAAGTGCAAAAATGGGCCTGACCGCTGATGAGGAACGAAATGCTTGGCCGCACGTTTTACAACAAGAAAGAAAGCTTCTTGTCGAAGCCCATCCCGAGTTTCAAGTGTATCAACTGAAAAAAAATTTTTTGATGCAAAAACTAGGAACTGAGTTCCTGCCTGAAAATGAATTTGCAGATCGTATTGCCGAAGACCTGACTTCAGGGACGAATTCGATGAAATCTTTTTTTGATTACCCACTGCAGGACCTGTTACTGGTGCATACTCCTCCAGTGGCGCAAAAGCTACTCAGTCAATTGCCTAACTTTATTACCCTACCCAGTGGCCGCCGTGTTGAAATCGATTATCACAGCGAAAAAGCACCCATGATTTCTGCAAAAATTCAGGATTTTTACGGACTTAAAGACACTCCCACAGTGCTGGAACAAAAAATGCCGCTGACTTTACAATTGCTGGCACCTAGCCTGCGGCCAACGCAGATCACGCAAAATCTGCGACTATTCTGGGAAAAAAGTTATTTCGAAATTAGAAAAGAGCTGCGTGCGCGCTATCCCAAACAGCAGTGGCCTGACAACCCCGCTGACTATAAGCTAGAAAAGAAAAAATCCTAAATTGCTGTACATCGTTTCAGATTTTTGCTTAAGTGCGGGCCATGCAATTTAAAAAGCAAAGAATTTTATATGTTGCCGTAGT
>JAYUTU010000169.1:0-5566 GCA_043754975.1 Bdellovibrionales bacterium
ATTTTTTTAGATAATCGCGTGAATGAAGAAATATCCACACGGCGAATTCGAATTGTTAAGTATCGTGGTTCCGTTCATGGCAGTGACGAGTACCCATTTCTAATTGATAGCACGGGTTTTTCGGTCATTCCAGTGACTGCGCTGACATTAGATCATTCGGCTTCGCGAGAGCGCGTTCCGACTGGCGTAAAAGATTTAGATTTGATGCTTGATAACAAAGGATTTTACAAAGGCAGTTCAATCCTAATTTCTGGAGTGGCCGGCAGCGGAAAAACAAGTTTGGGAGCAAGTTTTGCAGAAGCTGCATGTAAGCGCGGCGAAAAGACGATGTACTTTTGTTTTGAAGAGTCCCAAGATCAGCTATTTCGTAATATGGAATCCATTGGTATAAATCTTTTGAAATGGGAAAAAAAAGGACTATTGAAATTAATCGCTACCCGCCCCTCCTTCTGCGGTATCGAGATGCATTTGCTTCAAATGTGCACCGCTATTGAAGAGTTTGCTCCGACGTGTCTTGTTGTTGATCCCATTTCCAATATGACAAGCGTTGGTAAAATTAATGAAATTAGAACACTGATGATGAGACTGATCGACTTTTTGAAGTCCCGCGAAATTACTTCTGTCTTCACGAGTCTTAAGTCAGCAACCTCGGTAGCTCGAGAACCCGATGGCGGAATCTCGTCCCTTATCGACACGTGGATTTCGGTCAAAGTAGTTCCCAATGGCGACGAGCAAAATCGCGCTCTTTGTATTCTGAAATCGCGGGGTATGCCGCATTCAAACAAAATTCGCGAATTTGTTATGACTAACAATGGCGTGAAAATTATCGACGTTTACAAAACCTCATCCGGCATTCTTACGGGTGCCGCGCGCCGTGCCGACACAGCAGTCCGTGCTCGCGGTCAAGTCAAGGGAGAGCAACAATGAAAAAAATAATCGGCGCACGTAAAAAAGTCGCACGTAAAAGAAAACTTTGGGAACTGCGACTGTATGTCGCGGGTCAGACCGAAAAATCAGTGCTTGCACTCATCAACTTGAAAAAAATATGTGAAACTCATTTGCAAGGTGAATATTCCATCGAAGTTATCGATTTGTTGCGCCAGCCACAGTTGGCCAAAGGAGATCAAATCGTTGCGACACCCACACTTGTAAAAAAATTGCCTACTCCCGTGAAACGAATTATCGGTGATTTATCAGACACAGAACGGGTTTTGGTCGGGCTTAACTTGAAGCCAGTTCGCTAGGTTAGATTATGAAACTTGCAGCGAAACGTATAAAAAAGGCAGGCGATAAGAATCGCCTTGCCCCTAAAAAAAAGTTGCTCGCGAAGAAACAAAGTCGACGTTTACGCGTTCAGCGAGATGAAGCTCGAGAAACTCTTCGTGCTATTTCCGGCGGTGAAGTCGATGCTTTTCTAATCCACACAAAAGATGGCGAAAAATTATTTACCTTAAAGAGCGCTGATCATCCCTACCGTGTCATGGTCGAAGCAATGAATGAAGGTGCCGCCACTGTTTTGTTCGATGGAACAATTGTTTATTGCAATAATAAATTTACTGAACTTGTTGAACAGTCTGCCGGTTTCATCTGCGGTGAAAAGATTTGGCGTTATATTGCAAAGAAAGACAGTGCGCTTTTTTCGGCTCTTTTTGAAGAGGCCCGCTTGAAGCCGGCAAAAGCAGAACTATTCCTTGTTCAGGAGAATGGGTTGATGATCGCCGTCTATGTTTTGTTAGCTGCAGTTGATCTGGATGGAAAACAAGTCATTTCAATGCTGGTTACAGATCTTACAGAGCGGAAACAAAAAGAAGCTTTGACTGCATCAGAAAATTTGACGCGTTCAATTTTGGATCAAGCCGCCGAAGCTATTATTGTTTGCGATGCGGAAGGAAAGATCACTCGTGCAAATCCAGAGGCTCATCGATTAGCTGGAACGAATCCCACACACCTTCCCTTTGATGAGGCCTATCAACTCTACACTGAATCCGGAATTTTTTTTAGACTTACAGACTTAAAAAAATCAGGTCAACAAACGCGGGGATTACCAGTTTCCATCCGACAAAAAGATTTGAGCCTTGTGGAACTAAGTATGAATATTAGCCGCATCGATAGTGAGAGAGTGGGTTCTTGGGATGTCATCTCGTTAACAGATATTACCCTGCTAAAAAGATTAGAAAAATTAAAAGCAGCCAAGGAAGCGGCCGAAGCAGCCAACACTTTAAAAACGACATTTTTATCCAACATGTCACATGAAATTAGAACCCCACTCGGCGCCATTATTGGATTTGCTGACTTGTTGAAACAAGAAGATGTTGGGGAAGATGTCCGCCGGCAATACCTAGAAATTATTTCCCGGAGTGGTAAGGCTTTGACTCAGCTTATAGACGATATCCTTGACTTGTCCAAGATCGAAGCCGGTGGAATGTTCGTTGAATCTATCGAATTCTCGTTGGAGGAAATTATTAATGATGTCATTTCTCTTTTTTCCCATAAGACCTCGAGTAAGGGAATTTTGCTGACGGCAATTGTTGACGACAATGTTCCCGCAAAATTTATTTCAGATCCCCTAAGGCTGCGCCAGATTCTAGTTAATATTGTTGGCAATGCGGTCAAATTCACCCAAAAAGGTCAGGTTGATATATTTGTATCGATCGATAAAAGTCGACCCATGGCCCAAAAGTTATATTTTCGAGTTCGCGATACTGGCGTAGGCTTAGACAAGGAACAGACGAAACGACTTTTCACCCCTTTCTCACAAGGTGACGGAAGCACAACACGGAAATTTGGCGGCACTGGTTTAGGCTTGGTCTTATCGCGCCGTTTGGCTCAAGCCATGGGCGGTGACGTGAATTTGGAGTCGTCTCATCCGAATGTGGGCTCGACATTCTGTATCTCGATCGACCTGACTGCTGCGAACAGTGCGAAGCCTGCAGCTGATGTAAATCTAATTATGCCAAAATTACGCAATTTTGATTTTGCTCATCCACTAACTAATTTAACTATTTTGGTTGTTGACGATGCGCCCGACAACCAAATACTTTTCGAAGCCATTTTCACAAGTCTTGGTGCAACAGTTAAGCTAGCAAGTAACGGCCGCGAGGGCGCAGATTTAGCGATTAATGGAAATTTTGATGTCGTCATTATGGATATACAAATGCCGGTGCTGGATGGATACGGCGCAACTAAAGAACTCAGAAGTCGCGGATTCGAAAAGCCCATTATCGCTCTGACTGCTTATGCCATGAAAGAAGAAAAAGAGCGTTGTGTTGTGATGGGCTGCAATGCTCATTTGGCAAAACCGCTTGATGTGGCTCACGCCACTGCAGTCATTCTATCAGTCCACAAACAGCATGAAGAAAAATTAAATACACAAGCCAAGGAAGCTTTATAAAAGCAGATCACAAAGGGGACGACGTCGAGTTACTCATGGTCGTCCTTAAGTTAACCTTCCCTAAACTTACGCGGAACCAGAAGAGCAGTTTCAAACTGCTCTTTGACAGCGAACTAAAAAGCCACTCCTACGTAGGCCCGACCCAGGATCCACGTTGTGTCTGTAACATACTTTTTCTTGGCATCATCAAGGCTGCTTTTAGAAAAAATTCCGACGTCTTCTTTTCGACTATTTGTAAATAGCGGAATTGATGCGCCTACAGCATCAACGCCAGCCGTGAAATTTTCCCAATACCACTGAACCCCTGCACCGATTGAAACGTTTACGGTGTCTATTTTAAACCCACGAGAGCTGGTCGAAGTAAAATCATAATCGGCGTAGCGGTAGTCAGCACCCATGCGCCAGTAATAAAAATCTTTAGTGTATTTTTTAAAATGAGCGCCCACTGAAAAATTCGTCAGCGTTTCATTGCGGTTAAGATCTTGACTTGTCGAATTGTTTTTCACCCACTCAAAAAGCACGAGTGAATTACGATTCAAAAATTGGCCGTAAGCAAGCCCAATACCTTGACCGCTGACGGGGCCGTAACCGAATATTTGTGTCGTGATTGAATACTTCTTATTCATGCGATTAAATTCACTTGAGCCGCGCGTAACGGCGCGAGCATTTTTTTCATCCAGCACGATTATTTCCTTATTGTCTTCAACAATTTCTGTTGGTGCTGGAGCAACCTCTACAGTTCGTACCGTTTGAGAAAAGGCGCCACTGGATGCAACAAGAATAACAAGCATAATTTTTTTCATAAGACCTCCACCTGGTAGTTTAGGTCTATCTATTAAAAATGGAGGACCTTAATTCGAGTTTGTTAAGATATAAAAATAAATTGTGCTCTGGAGGTGCCCCATGGATTGACGCATTTTACACAAAGAGGTTATTATCATGCAAATGGAAGACACTAAAAAGCCAAGAAAAAATAAGTATCCCGCTGAGGGCATCACCTTAGAAATGATGGTCACAGATCTAGTCGCAGTTTACGGTTGGGAGCGGCTTGGTGAAAAGATAACTATCCGCTGCTTCACCCATGACCCCAGTATTAAATCCAGTCTTAACTTTTTACGAAAAACTCCGTGGGCGCGCGAACAAGTTGAAGCCCTTTATCGCTGGCGATCTGATACTGGGTGGGATCCACGGGATAATGATAAGTAGAATTCCCTCTGAGATTGGCTGGCGGCCACTTTAGACTGTCTACTCGTTTGACAGTCCTGCACTTCTTTCTGAACGAAAAAATGTTTCTTTATAATTCTTCTTATACAACTTATAACAACCCCACATCAAAATAACTAAACCAAAGCTTAATTTAGCTTAACTAAACTAAGCTTATCTAAACTATCAGGGGGCTCTCTTGAAAAAAATGAATTCGCGCGTCGTCACAGCAGCACTAGTATCCATCGCCTGCATCTTTACCTCATGTGCAGAAAAAAATGATACGAGGCCTAAAAAAGACATTGGTACTGCTCAGCCTCAGGAACTTGATTTTGCAAAACCTACACCTGGAACAAAATTGACTCAGTCACAGATAAAAGAAATTAAGGCTATATTTTCACAAAAACCTAGCATTGAGATAGCTGCTTCAGAGTTACTGCTAACAGACCGCGATTCAAAATTAGATCAAAATGAACAAGTTGAGCAGTACTTGAAAGAGCAAAGCTTTAAAGCGACCGCAAATCCGCAGTCATGGGCGCTTTATCAAAGCATGCGCGCTTCATGTCAGAAGCAGCAGGGAGCTATTTTGTTCGAAGCTACTTTTCCAACAGAGCGAGTTATACAAGCTAGTGACCTGACAGCTGGTGATCATTTAACAACGTCCGTAGGGGGCGCTTATGGTGGCACTAACTGTGATGTAGAAACGTCTGCAAAGATGGGTTATTCAATGAAAGTGGAAAGCATCGATAAAGACGGAGTTGCTTCGGGTGAAGCTTCGATGAGTTTAAAAGCTTTGATGAAAAATCCAAAGTATGCAGCCCTGCTGAAATCAAAAGGCATTGTTTTATCAACAGCAGTATCCGCAGTTGTTGCGAAACAAAATGTAAACTCGAAAGAGATTTCTGGCAGCTCGGGAAGCTTGCGATTTAACTTGAACGGATCGTACTACACCCAAAATAACGAAATTCCAGC
>JAYUTU010000170.1:0-2552 GCA_043754975.1 Bdellovibrionales bacterium
AAGTCTTTCACTCAAAAAACTTAGTGTCAGGCATTAAATAGCGACAGCCTAAAAGAAAGGCTTTATATTCGCCCGGCTCGGTAATCGGCAAAGGCTTCACATCCTACTAAAATGATGTCGCAACCCAATAGGGAATGACAATATACAGTAATGTATCGCGAATTAAATAATACACCACGACTAGGGAAACCAATCGCCACCCGTAGCGCTTGAACGAAGCTCTGATACCTTCGTTTTTTATACTCAGAGCCATTTTTTTAAAATTCTGCATGGCTGCTCCTTTGGTGAGCGCTTAGTATAAGTTTGCGTTTCTTTTTAACAATAACTTATTTGCGATACTTATATCGCTATAGGTTTGAGCTATTGAATTGCAATTACTAAAACTGTCAGAGTACAAAAAAAAAGATGCGAAAACTCTTGGAACACCCCTAGACTAAAGTGTGGATCAGCAGGGGCCAGTTTTCAGAATTTGTGGACTTCATCTCAATTCCTATTAAAATTCTGAGAGGCCGAAAATTAACAAAAAAAATAGGAGTTAACATCTATGATCTTAAAGTTTCTAGTAACTACAATGCTTGCGTTGAGCTTTTCAACTGCAGCTACCGCAAAGCCAGTTAAATTTACTGCGCAAGATTCACCCCCATTTAATTTTATGGATGGCAAAGAGGTAAAAGGTGCCTCAGCAGCTATTATGAAAGCTGCTTGTGCAAAATTAAAGTGGACCTGTGAGCTGGAGATCGTTCCACAAAAACGTGGTTTAGCAATGGCTGAAGCTGGCGAAATTGATGGAGTCTGGGGATTGATTCAAATTGCTGAGCGCGAAAAGTATTTAACTCACTCGGCGCAGGTTTGGACGTCTAATTTAGCGTACATGGGAATAAAAGGTGTAACGGCAACAGTAGCTAAGCCAGAAGACATGAAAGGTTTTACCATCAGTGGCGTACGTGCTTCAGCAGCCTACAAAAAAGCTGAAGAATTAAAAACCAGAGTACCTGATATTAAATTAATAGAAACCAATACGTATCCCGAAGCTTTTAAATCCCTTTTTGAAAATACGTACGGACCCAAGGGTGTCGTTGTTAGTTATGAGGACGTTGGCTATTATTTAGCAAAGCAAAGCAAGTTTGACAAATTGCAAACTGTTGTCGTTCAAGAGCAAGTTCAATTTAAAGTTGGATTTTCTAAAAAATCTGATCCTAAAATGGTCGAAGATTTTAATAAAACTGTAGAAGAAATGCGTAAAAACGGAGAGCTGAAAGCAGCCCTTGATCCGTACGGCATGAAGATCTAAGTAAAACGTTAAAATTCCAGAGGCGAAAGGCATTCGAAAGAATGCCCTTTTTTTTAGTAATGAGGCGGTGGAATATGGGCCGCATTGATGTCATCGGCAATTTTTTTTTGCATTTCTTTAACTTTCTTTTCTAGCTCATCTATTTTAAGCTGCTGCGAGTACACAACTGCATTGAGTTCATCGACAAGTTTGTCCTGAAAGGCAATTTTTGTTTCGATATGAATTAGGCGTTCATCTGTTGTCATAGGTATTTTCTTAATACCTGAAGTAGATCCCCATACGCAAATGGTTTACTTAAAAAATCATTCATCCCAACGGCCATGCACTTGGCCTTGTCGCCACTGGCGCCCTCGGCTGAAAGAGCTACAATCGGCATATTCGGCAGACTTTTATCACTGCGAATGGCTGCAGTGGCCTCATATCCATCCATGACAGGCATACGGCAATCCATAAATACAAGGTCGAACTTAGATTGTTTTATGATAGCGACAGCGTCCTGACCATTCTGCGCGATCTCAAATGTTAGTCCTAATTTTTTTAAGAAGGCACCGATAACTTTTTGATTAACAGTTTGATCTTCGACTACAAGCACATGGCCCCGAAACCGATCTGGCGCAGTAGCGCTAGCCTCTGGAAAGGGATTCTCAACAGCTGAAACACGCACTGGAATTTCAAACCAGAACACGGAACCCTGACCTAATGCACTTTTAATTCCGATTTTACCACCCATCAGCTGCACTAACCTTTGCGAAATAGATAAACCTAAACCACTTCCGCCCCTATGTGCACCGGCCGAAGTTTGTGAATAATCTGCAAACAGAAGATTAATCTGTTCAGGCGATAAACCGATACCCGTGTCCGCGACTTCAAAACGAAGTCGTGCTTTATCCCCTGGTAAAACCTGCGAAGTGATTATTAAACTCACAGTTCCACTGTCTGTAAATTTGACCGCGTTACCTATCAGGTTAAGTAAAATTTGTCGCAGTCGAAGAAAGTCTCCTTCGACATAGCTGGGGACAGTTAGATCTATTTTAGTTTCTAAATTTATTTTTTTTTCAGCAGCTGCTAATTTAAAAATTTCTTGGGCATCCTGCGCCACTTTCCGCAATAAAAAAAATTCTGGATTTAGTTCTAATTTACCAGCTTCGATTTTTGAAATATCTAGAATTCCATTAATAAGTGATAATAGTGCATCTGCTGATTTTTTTATGATCGTTATATATTCACGTTGTTCGGTGGCAAGCTCTGTATCCAAAACCAA
>JAYUTU010000171.1:0-5556 GCA_043754975.1 Bdellovibrionales bacterium
CATCCCGAAATCGCAGCTGGGCACGCACGCGGGCTAAAAATTCCATTGGAGCAAACGGTGACACAACGTAGTCACTAGCGCCCATGTCTAGACATTGAGAAATTCGTTCGGTCGATTTTTCCGAGGACACAACAATTAAACCGGTTGTGTCTAAAAACGGAGCCAAAGAGTTCAAATATTTTAAGCCATCTTCGTTAGCAAACTCAGGGTCGACAATAATCAGCTGTGGTTTCCAATAATTTAAAAATTCACTGGCCTCTTTGGCAGAGGTCAACCCGCGCACATCGTACCCTTCCCAGCGAAGCGGTTCGAGCATCAGCTCTAACGTTTCTGGATCTTCGTCTAAGACAAGTATGGGTCGAACTCGGGGATCTTTTTTCACTTACTATGTATCGGCATTTATTCGCAAACTTGAAGCTAAAACTTGATTTAAAAGAGTCCAGGGCGTCTTATTTAAGGACAGTTTTAAGACAACTTTAAAAAGCACTTTTAATGCCGCAGTTTTCATTTACTTTTCTGCGCCCACTGACTAAGCTCGGGTCCATGAAACACGTTGAAATTCAAAAAAAATGGCAAAAGATTTGGGAAGAAAAAAAAGCGTACCAGGCAGATAATACCTCGACCAAACCAAAGTACTATGCCTTGGATATGTTTCCCTATCCCTCAGGATCTGGACTGCATGTTGGACATATTGCCTCGTACACTCCGTCTGACATTGTCTCAAGATACAAACGCGCAAAAGGTTTTAACGTTTTACACCCGATGGGTTTTGATTCTTTTGGTTTACCAGCAGAACAATTTGCGATTCAAACCGGAGTTCACCCAGCTAAGACAACTGAAAAAGCCATCAACGCTTACCGCGAAACGCTACAAAAATATGGTTTTAGCTTTGACTGGTCTCGTGAAATTTCAACCTGTGATCCCAGCTATTATAAATGGACGCAATTTATTTTCTTAAAACTTTTTGAGAAAGGTTTAGCCTATCAAAAAGAAGTGCCAGTAAACTGGTGCCCGGCATTGAAAACTGTTTTAGCGAACGATGAAATTGTCGATGGAAAGTCAGAGCGCGGCGGCCACCCCGTTATTCGCGTGCCGATGAAACAGTGGATGCTAAAAATCACTGACTACGCGGAACGACTACTTGCTGATTTAGATAAAATTGACTGGCCAGAACGCACTAAAGAAGGCCAGCGCAACTGGATTGGAAAATCCGAGGGCGCAAGCGTTCTATTTTCTGTCAAAGGGCACGCCGATGTTCTCGAGGTTTTCACTACCCGCCCGGACACTTTGTTCGGAGCCTCGTTCATGGTACTAGCACCAGAACATCCACTTGTGAAAAAAATAACTGCAGACTCCCAACAAAGTAAAGTTTCAGATTATGTTTTACAAACCTCAAAAAAATCAGATGTGGACCGCAAAGCAACCACTGAAAAAACTGGGTTTTTCACGGGCGGATTTGCAATTAATCCGCTAACAAAAAAAGAAATTCCAATCTGGATTGCAGATTATGTGATGATGGACTATGGAACTGGCGCCATCATGGCAGTCCCCGGCCACGACGAGCGCGATTTCGAATTTGCCAAAAAATTTGATTTGCCTGTTTTGCGTGTTTTAGAATCCACAACTGATTTACCATTTTCTGGAGATGGGAAATTAATTAACTCGGACTTTCTGAATGGACTATCCAAATCCGAAGGCATCGCAAAAATGATTTCGTATTTAGAGAAAGAAAATTTAGGAAAAAAACAAATAAATTTTAAATTACGTGATTGGCTCTTTTCACGCCAGCGTTATTGGGGTGAACCCTTCCCAATTCTTCGCGATGAAAAAGGTCAGATGACTGCTGTTCCTCTGAATGAATTGCCAGTCGCTTTGCCTGAGGTCGCAAATTATGAACCCTCAGATTCAGGCGAAGCGCCGTTAGCTAGAAATCAAGATTGGGTCAATTATCGTTCAGCTTCAGGTACAAAATTACGCCGCGAAACAGATACAATGCCAGGCGCTGCCGGATCATCGTGGTATTTTTTGCGTTACACCGACCCGCACAACCAATCCGAACCGTTCTCACAAAAAGCTGCTAATTACTGGATGCCAGTTGATCTTTATGTTGGCGGGCCCGAGCACACAGTTGGACACTTATTGTACGCCCGCTTTTGGACAAAAGTTCTTTTTGATGCCGGCTTAGTGAAAGCCGACGAACCCTTTCAAAAGTTAGCGCATCAAGGAATTATTTTAGCATCCAACGGTGAACGGATGTCCAAATCACGCGGAAATGTGATTCCAGCAGACCAAGTTGCAAGCCAGTACGGAGTCGACGTGATGCGCGTGTTCATCTGCTTCCTTGGGCCCTTAGACAAAGATAAAGCCTGGTCTGAAACCGGAATCGACGGGGTGAAACGATTCCTTGATCGCTTCTACCGGTTGGCTGCAAATGAAGAAACCGGTATCGGTCACGCGACCAATGATTCCTTGCCCGCAGAAGTTGAAAAAAGCTTGCACAAGACGATCAAAAAAATAACTGAAGATATTCAGGCCCTTAGCTTTAATACTGCCATCAGCCAAATGATGATTTACGTGAACGATTTGTATAAACACGACTGCCATTCAAAAAAAGCCTTACTGCCATTAGCGCAATTACTACAGCCTTTTGCTCCGCATACTGCGGAAGAAATTTGGCAAGCACTTGGCGGAGAAGGCCTTGTGGTCACAGCGCCATGGCCTAGCTACGATCCCGCTCTTTGCATTGACGACGTGATTACAATGGGAGTTCAAGTAAATGGAAAAATGCGTGGTACCATTGAGATCAGTTTAACAACTGATGAAAAAACAGCCGTTTCACAAGCTCTACAAATTGCCACAGTCGTCACTGCCCTTGCTGGAAAAAATCCGTCAAAAGTAATTTACAAAGCAGGAAAGATTTTAAACATGATTGTTGCAAATTAGTTGCAACGCCCATCGGATAAATGTAATACCAAAGCGTTAACACACAGCACCTAACGCCTTACATTTTTGGGGGATCAAAAGCATGAGTCTTTCCACGGATACCACTACAAAACCAGCACCGACCACAACACCACTTGCGAACATCGGTCACCCAACGACCCATGCATTTTCTCAATTGAAATCTGAAAGCTGGAGTGTGGAACAAAGTGCTGCGACTTACGGTATCAACAACTGGGGTAGCGGTTATTTTCGCATCAATCAGAATGGAAACGTATCGGTAACCCCAAAAGGCGAAGCCGGCTACTGTGTTGATCTTTACGAGCTCACTCAAGAGTTACAAGACCGTGGTATTCGCATCCCCATTATGATTCGTTTTCCAGATATCATTCGTGAGCGTGTAAATTTATTGCATTCATGCTTTAAAAAAGCCATTTCAGATCACAATTATAGCGGAGATTTTTGTGGTGTTTATCCAATCAAAGTAAATCAGCAGCGTCATTTGGTCCAAGAGCTTGTTAAATTTGGCCGCGAAGTGCGCCTTGGATTAGAGTGCGGTTCAAAGCCAGAGTTACTTGTTGTCCTGTCTTTGATGAATACTCCAAACGGAGTTATCATCTGTAACGGCTTCAAAGATACCGAATATATCGAAACCGCATTACTTGCACAAAAAATTGGTCGAGAAATCATTATCGTCGTCGATCGCAAAGACGAACTTAAGATTATCACTGAAACCGCAAAAAAATTAAACATCCGTCCAAAAATTGGTTTTCGTGCAAAACTAAATACTCAAGGTGCTGGCAAATGGGTAGATTCTGCAGGAGCTCGTTCTAAATTCGGTTTAACTGCGATTGAAATTGTCGAAGGCATTGAATTTCTTAAAGCACAAAACATGCTCGAGTGTCTTGAGCTGCTTCATTACCACATTGGTTCACAAGTCCCTTCGATCCAAAGTATTAAATCATCATTAAAAGAAGCGGCCCGATTTTATACAGAAATTTACAGCCTAGGCGCAAAGCTTAAATACATCGACGTTGGTGGTGGCTTGGGCGTCGACTACGATGGATCAGGCTGGTCCGATTCTTCTGTCAATTATTCCGAGCAAGAATACGCCAATGATATCGTTTCAACATTGCAAACTATGTGTGATGAAAAAAATGTTCCACACCCCAACATCGTCACCGAATCTGGTCGCGCACTTGTTGCCCATCACTCGGTACTTATTTTCAACGTCATGGGTGTAAATAATCTTTACCGCCAAGAACCCCCAAAGCCTGCTGGTAAAAAAGACCCCTCCATCATGCAGGATATGCAGTACATATTCGAAAAATTAACTCCAGAAAATTTGAACGAATGCTTTAACGATTTACTCCAGACGAAAACAGAAACTCTTAACCAGTTCACGTACGGAGTTTTAAATTTAACTCAGCGTGCATGGTGCGAAAGTATGTTCTTTGCTATTGCCACAAAAATGTTGGCAATAGCGCAAAGAACTCCTGACTCTGCTGATATTATTTCAGATTTACGCGAAGCTCTGTGCGACACGTATTTCTGCAATTTTTCAGTTTTCCAGTCTGTTCCAGACTCCTGGGCAGTTGGTCAGCTGTTCCCCGTTATGCCAATACACAATTTGAAAAACGAACCTTTTCATGAAGCAACACTGGCTGATCTGACCTGTGATTCTGACGGCAAAATTGAAAAGTTCATTGATCCCGAAACTGGCGAATCTAAAAAAACGTTACGCGTGCACCCTTTCAAAGAGGGCGATTCGCCTTATTACCTTGGAGTCTTCCTAACCGGAGCGTATCAAGAAATTTTAGGCGATCTGCATAATTTATTTGGCGATACTGACGCTGTTCACATATCGATTCATAACTCGGGCTATACTGTGGATCACTATGTGCCGGGTGACACGGTGACTGAGGTTTTAAGTTACGTTCAGTATGGCCGCGCTGAAATGGTGGACAGTGTCCGTCAATTCACAGAAGAAAGCATTGCTGCTGGTAATATTTCAAAACAAGAAGCAAAATTACTCATCAAACATTATGAAGAAGGTCTTTCAGGATACACCTATCTTGAAGAGATGGAATAATTTTTAAAACAAGGAAGTTTTGAACTTATGACCGCAACGTATAAATTAATTTATGTGAGCCAAGCCCAAGAAACTATCTGTTACCGCGACATCGACGAGATTCTAAAAAAATCTCGCAAGAATAATGAATTTTACGACGTCAGCGGAATTCTGATTTTCAGCGATGGCTATTTCATTCAGCTCCTAGAGGCAGCATCAGCCGACATTGTACGAACAACCTTATCCAGAATCATAAAAGACCCCCGGCATCACACAGTTCGCATCATTCGCGAGTGGAACTGCACCGAGCGCAGTTTGAAAAATCACACCATGGCTTTTTTAGATCAAGATTTGCAGGAAAAATCTCATCAGTTTTTACAAAAACTTTTTTCAGATTCCATGTCACTGCAATATCCAACGAAGCTTGAATTCGTCGATTTTTTCAAAAGCTTCGAAACTGCAGCACCTGCATTAAGATAGATAGGACTTCTTAACTGCCCCTCTGAATTACGCCTGGATATTCCGACTGCCTCGCCAACTTCAAT
>JAYUTU010000172.1:0-2549 GCA_043754975.1 Bdellovibrionales bacterium
AAGCCTAGATTTGGCATGAGGGAAAAAGATTTTAAGTACCTTAGAACCGGTGATGAAATAAAGCGAATTTTAATAGCAGCAAAATTAAAAGATGAAGTCGCATATTACTTGTACGCTTTTGCAATATATACGGGGTGCCGTGCTGGCGAATGCGCAGGCTTAGAGTGGTCGCATATAAATTTTGATCGACGTTTGATAACTGTTCAAAAAAGTTTTCAGAATCTAACGAAAAATAACGAAATAAAACATATTCCTATTCTTGATCCGTTACTTCCGCTATTAAGGGAATGGCGACTAAAAAATCCAGGTAATATAGTTTTTCCAAATAAAAATGGTTCGATGCTTCGAGAATCGAATCAAATTTTTCAAGAATGTTTAAAGCTTGTTCTTGCATCCGCAGGATTTCCTCTTGGATATATAACTTTCCATTCGTTCAGACACACTTTCGCAAGTCACTGGATGATGTCATCAGGGGACCTTTTTAAATTGCAAAAGATATTAGGGCACAAATCAATCGACATGACTCAACGCTACTCACACATGTCACCTGATGCGTTTATATCGGATTATGGTCGCCTCGGTGATTTTACGGCTGCGAATCGAGGGAAAATATTAAACTTCCCGCAAAATATGTAGCTTAATCTATTGCCAATATTGCAGTTACTACTTATCTTTTAAAAAGATGTCTAATCAATACCTATTCGATAATAACTCAAAAATATTGATCGTTGGAACCAGTGGTTCCGGCAAAAGTACATTGGCTCGAAAGCTAAGTAAAAAAATTGGAATACCCGATATTGAATTAGATGCCCTTTTTTGGAAAGAGAATTGGACTCAGTCTGAACCTGATGAATTTAGGAAAAAAATAAGTGACGGCATTTCAGCTAATTATGGCTTCGTTATTCACGGTAATTATAATAAGGTCAGAGATTTAACTTGGGGAAATGTTGATCATGTTATTTGGTTAGATTACTCATTCAGACTGGTAATGTGGCGGGTTTTAAAACGATCTATTGTAAGGGTTATTAGAAAAGAAAGTCTGTGGGCTGGTAACAGAGAGTCTTTTCAGAAAACGTTTTTATCAAAAGATTCGATTATTTTGTGGTTGTCTAGCTTTTTTTAGTTCGGACTTTTTTATCAATTTTTTAGGATAATTTAATGCATATTTTTCATTCTTTCTTCAAAGTTTTTTTGTTTTCTAAGTTTTCTAGCAGATTCGATTTTTATTTTTCTTTCTGATAGGACTTTGTTTCCTCGACCAAAAAACATATCTGCTGGGCGCAGATATTTAATTCCAGCATGCAATCGCTGATGATTATATTGATAGCTGTAATCGTTTAACACGTCCCAGGCTTCTTGATATGACTGGGGGCTGTTGGGCCTGATGGCTTCTTGTTTTACAGTGCCGTTAAGGCGTTCGATTTTTCCATTTGTTTGCGGATGATTTCGTCTCGTAAAAACTTGCTGGATTTCGAGCCTGCAAAGTAATTTTTTAAACTCATGGCTGATAAACTGACTTCCGTTGTCGTTGATTAACTTTGGCTTTGCAAATGGATATTTATCTTTCACACGCTGAACAAAATTTTCAACGCTTGAACCGAGCATGTCAGACATTAATTCCCAGTCTAGCATGTACCTTGAGTAACCATCCAACATCATAATTAAAAAATAAAATATTCCATTTATTTTTATATACGCGATGTCCGTGTGCCAATGATGATGAACGTGTTTGGGCTTGTGCTGGTATTCTTTTTTGGTGTCACCGTTGTCGACTTTGTTCCAACCCTGAAGCCGATTATTCTCGGATAAGATGTCGTAGACTTTTGACTCTGATAAATGCGCAATATTCTCATCAACCATCTGCCAACAAAATTTCCTGTAGCCGATGTCACTGTATAGATCGCGATGCTTCAACACGGCATCAACTTCATCTTGCCTGACAGAGGCTATATTGTCCGTAATTATCTTTCTGGGCACAGCCTCTGGAAAGCTGACCCAGCCATGATATGTTGATTTTTTAATGTTATAAAAATTTAAAATTTGAGTTAAACTTAAAAATTCAAATTCTTTTTTTCGTTCAATGTCGGCGATGATCTCTAGTCGCAGAATGGGATTTATAGAAATTGATTTATCTATTCCCCAAGACTTTTTTTTAGCTCAATGTTTTCTTGGACAATTTCAGTAATCGCAGCCTGCATTTTTTGAATTTTCTGTTCCTGCTCAGCGATTTTTCGAAGTTCTGCTTTGGTGGCACCGTCATCAGATTTTTTGAAATTATCCAGTGCACCTTTTAAAAACTTTTCTTGCCACTTATAAAAATTCCCGGCACTGATATCATACTTTTTGCAAATATCCGTAACTGAAGTTCTTGTCGTCATTTGCTCTTTGATGATTTTAAACTTCTGGTCTGGTGAAAACTTTCGGCGTGGTGTATTCTCAGATTCTGAACTCATTGGGGCCTCTTTCTCAGCTTATTTTAGAAAGAGTTTCTGAATTAAAACATCTTCTAAATTGTTGCGTCAAAAGTCTGATTATCAAAAAAGCGGGAC
>JAYUTU010000173.1:0-2548 GCA_043754975.1 Bdellovibrionales bacterium
CTTTTCAGGTTCATTTACTTTTTCTTCAAGTAGACCCAGACCAAGGACAAGGCTACTCAGTGGAGTATTTATTTCGTGAGCAATTCCACAAGCCATTTGCCCGAGTGCTGCCATGCGGCCAGCTTGTACCAGTTGTTCCTGTTGCTGTTTGATTTGCTGAGCCCATTTTCGAGTTTCTATGTGACTAGTTACTTGTCGGGCCAAAGCCTCAAGCGCGTCAGTCTGCTGAGTAGTTAATTTCCTCGGCTCCTTATCAATGACACACAAAGTTCCCAACGCCATTCCATCTGTAGTGATAAGCGGTGCACCTGCATAGAACCGTATTTTAGGTCTGTCTATCACAAATGGATTAGAGGCAAAGCGTGCGTCCAGTGTGGCATCCGTAATTTCAAAAACTTTTGAATCATGAATTGCATGACCACAAAATGAAACATCCCGATCGGTCTCTGATCCCTCAATACCAACTTTCGATTTAAACCACTGCCGATCACTGTCAATAAAAGTAACTAGAGCTATAGAAGTGCCACAAATTATAGAGGCTAAAGCTACAATGTCATCGTAAATGGCTTCTGGGGCCGTGTCTAAAATATCGAAACTGCGAAGTGCAGCCAAACGCTGAACTTCATTTTTTGGAATTGTAGGCTTTGTCATGTAGCGAATCCTTCTGTGTTAATAATCCATCCTATGCATTAAAAATGACAAGACAATTTTTTAGGCCCTGGATATAATCACAGCTGAAATCAAAGGAAATAAAATGAGAATTCGACAAATGGGGTTTTCATCCCGACTAAAGGCCCACAAAAATGTTTTAACATTAGAAACTTTAAAATTTATTTCTGAATATTTGGTAGATGGGAATGCCAGCCAAGCCGCATTGCGCTCAGGTATTCCGGAAACTTATGCATCAAGGCAAGGTCAATGGCTAAAAAAACATCCCTTCGTTATTGCTGCCGTTGAAAATGAGATTGAACCGCGGGAACTACGGAAGTTGCAGACTCTTATATCAGAAATTAATTCAAAGATGGAACTCTGCAAAGGAATTCTTAACTTAAATGATGTCTAAAGATCGAAAAAGAAAAACAAAAAATCCGTGCTCAGAGTGTGGATTGCACGCGTCTCTTTGTATTTGCCATCTTATTCCGAAATTACAACTGTCTACAAAAGTAACGTTAATAATTCACCGGAGAGAGTTAAAGCGAACCACTAATACCGGGCAATTAGCCATAAAGAGTTTACAGAACAGCGAAATGCGCGTTCGGGGTGATTTAAACAAAGAGCCTTTAGACTTAAGCGACTTATTGACTGCCAACTATCAGACCATCCTATTTTATCCATCTGACGATGCTATTGAGCTAACAAAAGAATTTGTTAGCAAGAGCGTTTTACCGTTCCAATTGATTGTGCCGGACGGTAATTGGCGCCAAGCCAGCAAAGTCGTATCGCGGCATCCCGAGCTCAATCAAATTCAGAAAGTCAAAATCAGCACAGTAAATACTGCAAATTTTCATTTGCGATCAGAACATAAGCCAGAGGGTATGGCTACGTTGCAAGCGATCGCTCTTGCACTCGGAGTTATAGAAGGCCCCCTGGTGCAACGCGAATTACTGAACCTTTATGAAGCTAAGTTACACCATACTCTTATAGGCCGGGGGCAATGCACCGATTAATCACCGATGAAAACGAAACAGACTCCATGTTAATATCCAATTGATCCTGCTGATGTAAAATGGACCAGCGATTATTTTTTCCAACATGTTGCTCTAACGACTGTAAAAATTTTGGGTCAAAAGAAATGATTTTAATTTCACCAGCACGATGTACTTCATTATTTTTAATGTCCTCGAGAAGCACTGGAACACTTTTGTAGGTATAGATGATTACCTGTTTTGCCGTTTTTGTAGCTTTATGCAGTTTTTTAGCAGACGGATTTCCAACTTCGATCCATAACTCAGTGGAACCATTATCGCCTGTTTTTTGTAAGGCCGGAGCATCCGGATCACTTAGGCCACCTGGAGAAAATTGAAGTCCTGATTCATAATTTAAAACATATGCAAAAAATTTGGTTAACAAGTAGGTCAGAGTCTCTGACGGGTGCTGTGCTAAGCGAAAATCCAAAGTCTGATAAATACCACGATCCACGTCGGAGAGTTCAATTTGGAATCGGTATAGCAAATCAATCCTGCCTTTGCTCGCATTATACAATGGGTTCCAAAGATCTTTTTCTTTTGTTGAGTGTTTCAGAATGGAAGCCACTCCACAAGCGGAAACATAGGAATTATCTTTGATATTAGCAAAGGTCAGCACTGCTGACCGGTTGATTAGTTAATAAAAACAAGAAGTTGCCAGACCTTCGCGTAGCTGATTTGATTTTTCTACCAAGATTAATCTAACACCCACGGAAGGGTAGCAACGTGAAAAATCATCTCGAAGGTTCTTCGTTATTTCAACTTATAAATCGAAAAAAATTTAACGAGCTTGCGCTGAAGTGGCAAATTGATAAAAATGTACGCCAGTTTTCAACCTGGGAAATGACTCAGTCTTTAATTTG
>JAYUTU010000174.1:0-2545 GCA_043754975.1 Bdellovibrionales bacterium
ACACGTTTAGTCCAAGAGAAATCAGAAATATGAACTAAGCCGTCGATACCTTCTTCAATACCAATGAAAACACCAAAGTCAGTGATCGATTTAACTTCACCTTCAATGATTGTTCCTGGTGGGTATGATTCTTTCATTTCTAACCATGGGTTAGTTTGAAGCTGTTTCATACCTAAGCTGATGCGACGATTTTCCATATCGATTGCTAAAACTTGAACATCAACTTGTTGTTCAACTTGCACGATTTGGTTGGCGTGTTTTACACGTTTAGTCCAAGACATTTCTGAAACATGGATTAAACCTTCAACTCCGTCACCTAATTCTACGAAAGCGCCATATTCAGCAACTGATACGACTTTACCTTTATGTTTTGAACCAATTGAATACTGAGCATGAACTGCTGCCCATGGATCTTCAGTTAATTGTTTCATACCTAAAGATACGCGTTCTTTTTCAGTATCGTATTTTAAGATTTTTACTTTGATTTCATCCCCAACATTGATGACTTCAGACGGATGTTTAATACGTCCCCAGCTCATGTCAGTAATATGTAATAGACCGTCTAAACCACCTAAATCAATGAATGCGCCGTAGTCTGTGATGTTTTTCACAAGACCCATAACTGTTGCGCCTTCTTTCATTTGATCAGCTGTTTGCGCTTTCAATGTATCGCGTTCTTCTTCAAGAATTGCACGACGAGAAAGAACAATGTTTCCACGTTTTTTGTTAAATTTGATAACTTTAAATTTATATTTTTTACCTAAGTAAACATCCATATTACGCACTGGACGTAAATCGATTTGTGAACCTGGTAAGAAAGCTTTAACACCGATATCAACACTTAATCCGCCTTTAACTTTTGCAATCACTAAACCTTCAATGATTTCTTCGTTTTCAGCAGCTTTAGAAATATCAGACCAAGCACGTAACATGTCAGCTTTATCTTTAGATAATGCGATCATGCCGTTTTCATTTTCGATACGATCAATGAGAACTTCAATTTTATCACCTGGTTTGATTTGGCGAACGCCATCAACCACGCGAAATTCATTGATAGGGATTAAGCCCTCAGATTTGTAGTTGATATCAACTAATACGTAATCTGATTGCACTTCGACAACTAAACCTGTGACAACGTCACCGACTTTAAAGTCTTGTTCTTTAGTTGCAGCTTCGAAAAGTTTTTCGAATTCTCCAGCTTTCTGAGCTCCAGAATGAATCCCTGGATTCGCTGGAATTTTTGCATCTTCAGCATCTAATAATGCTAAGACCGATAGTTTTTCTTTTTGGCTTTTGCTTAGTGTTTTGTTCATGTTTGTTTTTTTCTTTCCTCCCACGCAAAGAATCCTCTTGGAACTCAAAGGGTGAAGAGTCGTTCTACGGGTTTTTAAAGATTCGGTCAATCGAGAAAATACGAGCCAAAACCAATGACTAGACGGGGTCTTAGGCTTTCAAATTAGGGTATTATAAAGACTGAATTTGCGAACGAATATGTTTTTCTGCGAGATCAACAACTGTTAAAAGATCCAACTCAGATGTGTCTAAAACAAGGGCATTATTAGGCACTAGTAACGGGGCTATTTTTCGAGTCGAATCCTGTCTGTCACGGATCTTCTGTTGTTCGAATAAAACCGCTTGATCAAGACCCTGTTCTTGGGCGCGGCGTTGCGCCCGATTTTCAGAATGAGCTGTTAAATAAATCTTCGCTTCGGCATGAGGAAAAACCACAGTTCCGCAGTCTCGGCCTTCGGCAATAAGACCTTTATTATTCACTGCAAATTGGCGCTGATTATCTAACAGTGATTGCCTGACTTCAAGGTATTGGCTGATTTGACTGGCTACGTTTCCGACGGCTTCTTGAGCGATTGCATCGGTCACATCTTGGTTTTTGAAATAAACTAAAGTTCTTTCAAAAGATAATCTGATTTCCCAAACATCCGAATGGCAGAGCTCAGTCAATGCGATGGGGTTATTTAAATCCACACCGGTTTGAAGCGCTGCATAACCAAGCCCACGGTAAAAAGCACCGGTCGATACCCATGGTATCAAAAATTTTTTAGAAAGTTCGCGGCTTAATGATGATTTTCCTGAAGCCGCAGGCCCATCGACGGTAATTACATATCCCATAATGTGGCGACACTACCTGATAATTGGAACCTCAGTCAGCATTTTTTCAATGGCTTCGATCGCTTTTTTGTTTTCTACAGGCTGCCCTACAGTCATTCTTAAGTAAGTATTAAAACCATAATTAGCCACGGGTCTTAAAATAATCCCTTTTTTAAGCAAATTTTGAAAACAGTCATCGGCAATCCTTAAAGTGTCGAATAAAATGAAGTTTGCTTCAGATTTAAAATACGGTAGGCCCAATCTGTTTAATTCTGTATAAAAATAATCCAGTCCATCCCAAACTATTTTTTGTGATGCTTTTAAATAATCTTGATCATCCAGAGCCGCAATTCCTGCAACTTGGGCTAATTCGTTAACGTTAAATGGATTTCTCACGCGATTATAATATTCTAAAACGTATTCCGGCGCTAACAAGGCC
>JAYUTU010000175.1:0-5542 GCA_043754975.1 Bdellovibrionales bacterium
CGCTCCCTTACTGAAGAGTTAGCGCCCTATCGAAAATCTTTAGGCATTTTGTTTTTCATTTCGGCCTTGAGCTTACTCTTGACAGGGTGGCTTATTTTAGTTCTTGCGAATGCTGTGTCCAATCCGTTAAGGCAACTGAAGAGCCGAGCTCTCAGTATCGGTAAAGGTCAATTTGAAGTGGTGCCTATAATCCAAAGTGGCGATGAGTTTCAAGATTTATCAGACTCATTTAATCAAATGGTTATGGGACTTCAACAACGTGAGAAAATAAAAACTGCCTTCAAACACTATGTTTCTTCCGAAGTGGGAGAGTCTATTTTTGCAAATATCGATGATATAAAACTTGGTGGCGAATCGCGAGAAATTACAATTTATTTTGCAGATCTTGCAGGCTTCACTAGCTTTTCGGAAAATGAATCCCCTGAGATTGTAGTTCAATTTTTAAATGAGTACTTTACCATGATGACTCAATTTATCGAAGCTGAAGGCGGAGTCATCGATAAATTCATCGGCGATGCAGTTATGGCTTTTTGGGGAGCTCCGACGATAATGCCAGACCATTCCGAACGCTGTCTTCGCGCGGCACAAAACCAAATTGAGAGTTTAAAAGAGATGGCACCAATATGGCAAAAAAAATATAAGTTAAAAAATTTAGATATGCGCATTGGGGTTCACACAGGGACTGCCATTGTTGGGAATATTGGTTCGACTCAGCGGATGAATTTTACTGTGATTGGCGACAGTGTCAATTTAGCTAGTCGACTAGAAAGTTTGAATAAATACTATGGCACGCAGTTGTGTGTTTCGAACAGCACTGTCCAACAGACAACAAATCCCGGCCGCTGGCTAAAAATGGATACCGTACAAGTTAAAGGCAAGCAGACATTTCAAGATATTTTTACACTCAAAGAGTCCGATAAAGACTACGAATTTTTTATCAAAGGACTTGAACAGTATCGTGCAGGCGATTTTACAAAAGCTTTTGAATTGTCTGAGAAATTTTTAGAAAAATATCCTGAGTATCAATTTGCACAGCTATTCGCTGATCGCTGTAAAGCTTTAGCCACTAATCCACCCCATCACTGGCAAGGCGTCACAGAATTTAAAGAAAAATAGCTCTTCTAAAAAAGATTTTCTGCGTTTGTATTTGTAGATAAACTAACTTCTTTGCAAACTGGGCACTTCATTATTTAGCTCCTCACATGTGTGTTAAAACTTATCGCATACAAAGCAGAAGTAAAATAGATAATAAGGCGCATTAGCTTCGCTTAAAACAATTCAATCTAAAAATTGATGCTGCAAACTTTATAAGAAAATTTGTTGTTCATTTTCTTAGAGGATTGACGAAGGCTTAAACCCGTGGGCTAGTTTCTTCTTTACGACTTTGATTAATGCGCCAACGACAGGAAGTTTCTCGTAAACCATTGCACCCAAATCGATGTAGTCACGGTGGTAGCTAATAAGATTCTTCTGATTAAATTTTAGAATAGACATACCCTCAACTGAATATTTTTTTCCAGAATTTAGTCCGTTTACTGAAAGCGTTAAGGTGTAGGTGGTGCAGTACGTGTCTGCGTCTTGGTGAATTTCATGAAAGTCAAAGTGAATGGTTTTTACATTTTTATAAACTGCAGCATAGTAGTCTTTTAAATTGGAAAGACCTTTTAGCTTCGCAGCAGGATCTACGAACTCGATATTAGCATCATAAAAAAGGTCTAGAATTTCCATTTTTTCCGGAGAAAATTCATTAAAATATTTTATTATTCGCTTCGCGTTCTCGTCTTTAGGTTTGATCATAGAAGCTCCTTAGCAGCAAGCCCCTACCGTAATGGTTTACCAGCACCGAAGTCAATTGGCACACTGTGAAATTTTTAAAAGTTTTTCCTTTTATTTGCTGCACGTGAGCTTTTAGTTAAGCTGGGGCGGGCTCTTCAATCCTGGATTTTACAAAGCCGAAATAGCCACCAAGTAGTGCGAACAGGCCATGCATTAAAACTTCGTTTCCATAGAGTGGCCAGTAGCCAAAAAACGTATTCGTTTGTGAAATGGCTCCAAGCAGTGCGGCAGGTCCCATCACAAAAAATACAACGCGAGAATAAAATATCGACAGCGGCAAACTAGAAAACTTATCGTTTGCTGCGCGTACACCACCGATCCCAAAAAGTATGAGGGCCACTTTGTTAAAGACATTCATCGGAAATAATCCCACAAACAAACCATAACTAGTTTCAATTTTTAAAACTGGCAAAAAGTCAGTGGGCCCAGGAAACATTAATGAGCTGATGCCCATAACAAGAAAAATAATTCCGCTGATAAAGGCGAATCGTTTAGAATCCATAAATTCTCCGGCTTAAAAAACTTGGGTCAGGTATACTTCAAAACGTTGACCCAAGCATTGATAGCTTTTAAAGCTTGATGAAATTTTCTAGTGAATTGACGACGTACTTGGCTTGTTTAAACCAATCTTTTCTTTTGCAGCATCTATTCCGCGATCGATTGTATCGAATGCCTGATTGGCTTGCTGTGGCAAAACACCTTGTTGATTTAATAATCGTAAACCGTAATAAGCTGCAACACCGAAAGCTACCCAGCGCAGTTTAATTCGAGCTAAAAGCGCTGGAACTAAAATTCCTACTGCCAAGTTTTTTACGGTCGGAGTCATGAAAGACTCCACTGACGGTAGACCAGTCGCAGACATGCCCGAAGATGTTCCCATTTGTGAGCCTTGTGACGATTTTGATCCTAAACCTGATGACGATGAATTATTCATGATTACCTCCATAATGTAGTTAAGTTAAGCTTCTTCATTTCTCTTTTTTTCAATTGCACTTTTCTTGCCAAGGCTCAAATCTTTATTTTTGCACTTTGAAGCTAAAAAGTTATTTTAAATTAATTTTTTTTTAATTCATGAGGCAAATTATCTCATTGTCCAAAGAGTCTGCCAGAGCAGACTCTTTGGACGGATTAGCACTCAGAACAATTAACGAGTTGATGATTCTTCGTTAGCTTTTTTGCTTTCGATACACTGAGTATCGGTGGCATCACACTCACGGTCTGATTGGGCCCGGTTCAAGTTCTCGTCATATGTTGGAGAATTTTCTGAGCCTGCAGTGGGCGGGGTTGATCGTGAGGTAGAATCATACGTAGTATCTGAAGTAGTTCCTGTGCTGGAGTCCATGGTCGAACCGGTCGTGGAATCCCCACTCATAGTACCCATGGAATCAGTTGTTCCCATAGTGCTATTAGATCCAGTTGAATCCATTGAGTTTCCCATTGTGCTATCGGTTGGTGATGCCTGCGTCGTTACTGGCGTCGTTACTGGCGTCGTTACCGGCGTCGTTCTGGTCGTGATTGTGTCCGCGGACGTAGCTGCCCCGGAACGATCCTCCTTATTTTTTGAGCTTGTCAGTGCTAAAGCATTTACAGAAACCAATAATGTAGCGCATAGGTAAGCAAGTATGGTTTTTTTCATTTTCTATCTCCTTGTTAGTCAGCAGTGTGCTGTGTTTTTAATCCAACTAACATTTATAGCAACCTAAAGACCAAGCATCAGAAACAACTTACGTTACGCTGAGTTTATTTTTTTCCAAAACTGCCCCAAAAATTTTCTACGTCCTCGAGTATCCTATCCGAAACTAATTCTGATGAATTATGTAAAATCATAACCATTTGAATAGAAATGATTCTCACGCGAGAAAATTTCCTAGATGGGCGTGGTGCTGTAAAACAGATTCAATTTCGCGGTGATTAGGAATAATAGATTCAAGCAGACTCCAAAATTGAGCCGAGTGATTGAGAAACTGCAGATGGCATAGCTCGTGAACGATGACGTAATCAATCAGTTGAGGCGAGTGGCAAATCAATTTCCAATTCAAAGATACTTGCTGCTTGGAAGAACAGCTACCCCAGCGCGTTCGCGGGGCACGGAAATTAATTTTTGTTGGCACTAAGCCTGTTCTTTCAGACCACATTTGCACTCGGCTCGTTAGGTACATTACTGCTTCTCTTTTGTAAAAAACACTCAGCGCAGTTTGCAACTTAAATACGTCTTGTTGCTGAGCTTCGGACGCTGCACAAACTAGAAACCCGTCTGCAATAGAAAATTTAATTTTCTTAGTTGTATTTTTTGCTGTGTTTTTCTTTGTGTCGGTAGCGAACTGAAAATATTTTCTCTCTCCTAGAAACGGAAATAGCGATCCCTGTATAAATTCGGGATGGGGATTGTTTTTTTTGTACTCATAGAGGCGGTGTAAATTTTTTTGGATCCAGTTTTTTTTAGAATCTAGAAAATTGATGACCTCTGCGGTTGGCACTCGGGTATGGATCAATACCTGCAACGGCTGATCCATTTTTATCTTGATTGTCATTGAGCGGCGCCCCGGCTGCCGCGTTATTTTGACTGGGTAATCTAAAAAGTAAAACAGATCCTGAGGCTCGGGTTCATTTTTCATCCGCTGTAGAGTACTGATCTTTAGAATTGAAGTCTAGCTTGCTTTTTTAGCTGACACTGGCTGCACTGATCTAGCGCGCAAAATTTGATTCTGAATTCCTTCAAGTAAAATCCGCGTGTCAACAGGCTTTTCAAAATACACGATTTCAGAGGCTTTTAAAAATTTATCCGTGTCTTCGGTAAAGCTTCCGCCAGTTAAAAAGATAATTCGGTTCAAATAATGAGGCGCCGATTCCCTAATTAAATTGTAAAATTCAACACCACTGAGCGTTGGCATCATCAAATCACAAAGTATGCAGTCAAAACTGTCATTGAGCTTCAACACATCCAATGCGGCACGGGCATCTGTGAATCCGACACAATCATGTTTAATGGAAACTACTTCATGCATGACGCTCAAAAGTTCTTCGTCGTCATCGATGAGCATAATCTGTCCACTGTAACTGTGAGTGTCTTCAGAGGGCGCCTTATCATCTGCAGTTTCACTCATTTCCACTTGGCTTAGTGGAAATGAAATGCGAAAGGTCGAGCCTTTTCCAACTGCGCTGACAACTGTGATCGCGCCACGGAACTGATTTACAATAGTTTGGCAAATCGCTAACCCTAATCCGGTGCCACTTCCGATCGGCTTCGTGGTGTAAAATGGATCAAAAATTCTTTTTTGTACCACTTCAGTCATTCCACAACCCGTATCTGAAATTTCGATCATAACCTGATCTTCTTCTGCCATAAAAGTTTTAACGTCGATACGATTCATATCCGCATGACCTCGTGGTATCGACTGGGCGGCATTGATGACGACATTAAGTAGAACCTGCGCAAGGCGGGTTTCATCAATTAAAATGGGCTCAAGGATCGTGGGCGCATAATTTAGAATCGCTCGGTGTTGAATTTCATTCTGTGCCATGCTGAGCACAGATTCGAGCACACTGTTTACATCCACATTTTTAATTGACTCATCTGTATCACCTCGGGAAACAGTTTTTAAGTCGCTGACAACTGTTTTGATTCGCTCTAGGCCTTTTTGAATTGTTGCTACTTGCCGGTTAAACTTAACAATTTTTTCTGCTTTAAGATTTTCTGTTAATAATT
>JAYUTU010000176.1:0-12508 GCA_043754975.1 Bdellovibrionales bacterium
TCAATTTATCTCGCAGCTCATCAGACTTTGCAAAATTTTTAGCCGCACGGGCCGCTGCACGCTCAGCAACCAAACTGTCAATCTCAGTTCTTTTTAATCCTGCTTTCATTAGAAGCTGATCATCTAAAGCTGTCAAAAAATCAGAAGCTGGTTGTTGAAATAAACTCAAGACGCTACCAAATTTTTTAATAAACAGAATAAATTGCTCACACTGGCTTTTCGTGAGTGCTTGCGCTTTCATTCCACGTTTATTTTTGGAATTAAATCCACGGATGATATCAAACATAATTCCGAACGCAGCTGGTGTTCCAAAGTCATCGTTAAATGCCTCTGTCAACTTGGTCCATGCCAGAGCCATTTCCGATTCATATTTTGTATCTGCAGTCCCTTCATTGGTGCATGTCTGAAGAACTGTCTCCGCCATGGCCAATGCCGAGTAGACACGCGCTAAACCTGATATGGCACGATCGATGGCCTCGGGGCTGAATTCAGCCAAACTGCGATAATGCACAGACAGCATCATCCACTTGTAAATCTCAGAATGTTGATCTTTCAAAAAATCTCGCAAAGATATTATGTTACCCAGCGATTTCGACATTTTCGCACCGTTAAATTGAATCATGTTCCAGTGCATCCAGTATTTAACAAAATTATCACCGGTGCAGGCCTCTGTTTGCGCAATTTCATTTTCATGATGCGGAAACATCAAATCCAGTCCGCCACCGTGAATATCAATTTGATTTCCAAACAAAGAATGAATCATTGCAGAACATTCAATATGCCACCCAGGACGGCCTGGCCCCCAAGGTGACGGCCAGCTGATCTCTTCGGGTTTAGCTGATTTCCACAGCGCAAAATCGAGCGGATTTTTTTTCTTATCATCAATTTCAATGCGCACACCTGATTGTAATTCGTCGGGTTTTCGTCCAGATAATTTTCCATAGTCTTTGAAATCACTTATCGAAAAATTCACATCGTGCTGCGGACTGTTTCCGGGTGAGTTTGTAGAACCAGTGACGTAGGCCTTTTTGTTTTCAATTAACTGCGAAATCATTTTCACTATTTGTGGCATGTGCTCAGTTACTTTTGGATTAAAATCATGAGGCCGTAATCCCAACGAACCAAAATCTTTTTTATACTCATCGATATAAAATTCAGAGATAGCCAACGGAGTCTTATTTTCTTCAGTAGCACGATTTATTATTTTATCTTCAACGTCAGTAAAGTTGAGTGCATAGTCGACTTTATAGCCTAAGTGCTCCAACCAGTTGCGGACAAAATTGAAAAACACAGGGCCGCGAAAATTACCGACATGCAGATAATCATAAACAGTCGGACCGCAGACATAAATCGACACGTAACCAGGCTTAAGCGGTTTAAATTCTTCTAATTGCTTACCTAAAGTATTGTATATTTTTAGCATCGAGTCAGAGCCTTTTCCGCACGATGAATAATTGATTTTTTTGAAAGCAGTGGAACCAATGTTTGCAGCTCTGTACCATGGGGCTTTCCAATGATTGCAATCCGGATTGGAAAAAACAAATTTTTACCCTTTTGGCCTGACTTGGCTTTCACTTCATCCTGTAATTTTAAAAAATCTGCTTCTGTGATCCAATCACCAGCGTGCTGGGCAACACCGTCTTTCCAAGCGAGCAACACGGGCTTCGTTGTTTCCCACTGTAAGGCCTCATCACTTTCCGCAAAAATCTCATATTTTGAATCGTCCAGCGGAGTGTATAACCCAACTGCATCTGACAAAATTTCAAGCTTTGATTTAAATGTTTCTACAGATTGCATCTGCCATTTTAAATCAGTTGGTAACTGCAGCCCAGCAGCCTGAAGAAATTTAGCAATTAGTTTCCAAATCTCGTCATTTGGCAGCGCCCGTAAATGTTGGGCATTCATCCATTTCAGTTTTACTCGGTCAAATACGGCCCCTGACGGATTTAATCTTTCAATCGAAAAGGCATTCGTCATTTCCTGCAAAGTTAATATTTCTTTGCCATCCGGTGAAGACCAACCTAACAGCGCCAAAAAATTATTCATCGCCGCGGGCAAATACCCATCACTGCGAAATTGATCGCAAGATGCAGCACCCGTTCGCTTTGACAATTTCTGTCGGTCATCATCAAGAACTAAGGACATGTGACCAAACTGTGGCAGTGCCCAGCCCATGCCTTCGTAAATCATAAGTTGTCGCAACGTATTTGGCAGATGTTCTTCTGCACGTAAGACATGAGAAATCTTCATTAAGTGATCGTCCACCACACAACAAAAATTATAAACTGGCATCCCATCCGAACGCAGCAATACAAAATCACTGACCATGTCAGACGGAAATTTTACTTCGCCGCGAATTAAATCTTTTAAAATATAATCTTTTTTTAACGCCCTGGTTTTAAAACGCACAACGGCTTTTTCTCCGGCTGCTAATTTTTCCAGTGCCACTAACGGATCCATACTCTCGTAAGGAGATTGCACGTGCGGTTGCTCGCCAGCGGCTTTTAATTTTTCTCGAGCGCTATCAACTTCGGCATCCGTCATAAAACAGTAATAGGCTTTACCTGAAGTTAATAAGTCATCGGCAACTTTTTTATAGATCGCCTGCCGCTGACTTTGCTTATACGGGCCGTAAGGTCCCATGTCTTGTAGTGTTTCTGGGTGCGGACCTTCATCCCATGTAAGGCCAAGCCATGTTAAATCTTGAACCATCATTTTCAAAGATTCTTCGGTCGATCTGGCTTGATCGGTATCTTCAATACGCAAAATGAATTTTCCCTGGTGCTTGCGCGCAAACATTCTATTGAAAAGTGCTGACCTGGCGCCGCCCACATGCAAATACCCCGTTGGACTGGGAGCAAAGCGCACACGCACTTCAGAAAAGCCTGAGGTTAAAACTGATACTGACATAAAAATATCCTTAGCTGTTAAAGCTGATATTTTTGCTTTTTTTATGGGGAATGTAAATTGGTATGCGGACGGGTTATCTGGCGTGCTACTGCACTGATTAGTTGCCGCGCCTCAGGCGCGAGTTAGTTGCCGCGCCTCAGGCGCGAGTTATCTGGCGTGCTACTGCACGCCAAATATTGCCTTGATTTCGGAGTCTGAGTTGACGACGTTGTTTACTTCGGGCGCTAGGTTGAGTTCTTTTAGCAAAAGATTTTTTGCTGTATCTAACATCTTTTTTTCGCCGAAGCTGAGTTCTTTATCGACTTTTAAAACATACAGATCGCGTAGAACTTCAGCGATTTCAAAAACCGATCCCGTCTTAATTTTTTCCATGTAATCGCGGTAACGGCGGTTCCACGTTTGCGTATCGATTTTGACATTTTTGTCTTTTAGAATAGTCACGACTTTCATGGCCTCTTCATGCGAAATCAGCGGGCGTAAGCCAACTGACTTGATATTGGCTGCTGGGATCATGATCTTCATGCCTGTTTCAATAATCAATACCGAATAGAATTCGTGCTTAGTTCCTAAGATTTCCTTGTACTCAATAGAACTGATTCGGCCCACGCCATGACCTGGATAAACTGCGTGATCGCCAACTTTGAATTGTCCCATACGTGCCCACCTTTTGAGTAGATTTTCAGCCACCCAAGTTATAACACTTATGACACTTCTCATCAAATTTAAAAGCCGCTAATTTTTTTTGCATGTAAAAGGTACACAAAAACGTAAGGGCTATGCACAGCTAAAGCCCCTATGTTGCTGATACTACTGTTATTTACTGCAATGACACGATTAGAGCAAAGGGCTGCTTGCCGCTCAGGCCCATCGGTACATTTACACCTGTTACAAGAATTGAAACATCTGTTCCAGCTTCGACATCCGCCTGTGCAAACGCATGGTTATTAATTTGGTCATTCGAATTAAGCGATTGTTCGTTAAAACCATTTGAAAAAGTAAGCTTTAAATCCAGGTCATTGACCAGTGCCTTAGCTGCATTGGGCGAGCCCGGCGCATCAGTCCAAACTAAATTTGCAACTAACTTTCCTTTCCGAGGTACTACAAATTTGGCAGTGAAAGTTTCTGCCGTTGCTAATCCCGTGCGGTTATCCGCGAAATATAAAATGGCATCTGCTTTAGTGATCTGGGAAACATTCACGCGGCCGTAACCCTCATCGTTATTTGGTCGTAAAGTTAAAATCTCTTGTCCCTGATTGGCTCCAGCCTGTCCGTACTGGCCAGGAAACATTTCCGTCGCTGTTTGCATTAAATACGCTTTCAATAATGCGGCAGAGGGATTTGGAGTTATCGTTTCAATCAAAATTTGCCGTGCCACGGCTGCTGCGCCGGCCGCCAAGGGGGCCGCCATTGATGTTCCACCCGACCAAACATAGTTGGGATTATATTCGCCCCATAATTTTTCTGCCGTTGGTTGTTGTGATTTTACTGACAGAATATTAGTTCCCGGAGCCACGATATCGGGTTTGATACGACCGTCGCTGGTCGGCCCGCGCGAACTAAACATCGCAAGACCATTCACAGTGTCCGACATCGTTGACAGAGTGATCGGTGCAACTGGCCAGTTATCTTTCGCAGAAGCTAGCTCGCCAATCTTTTTTTGAATTCCACCAGATGTCGTTAGATTTTCACTAGCGCCAACTGTCAGAGCATTTTTTGCAGTGCCCGGAGTGGCAATGGAATTTGCATCGATGCGGCCATCGCGGTTTTTATCGACGCCACTGTTTCCCGCAGCAAATATGACTAATAGATCTTGTTTTTCAAACATAACTTGATCCACTGTGGCTGCCATTTTTTCATAAGTTCCAAATGTTGCAGCAGCTCCCCATGAGTTTGTATGCACACGGGCACCATCAGCGTAGGCCTGCGAAAACATTTTTCCTAAATCTGCAGGCACCGAAAGATTATTTAAAACTGGTGACCACATACCCTGTGCAACCATCTTCGCTGCGTGAGCTGCACCCTTTAATTTTCCGCCGGAAACAGCGCCACGACCCATGACAGATCCAGCGACATGAGTTCCGTGACCCATCGGATCCGCCCACGTTTTGCCAAATAATCCCACTGCATAACCAGACTTTACACCACCGCCGAAATCAGGATGGATCGCTACGGAGTCGCCGGAATCTAAACCCGTGTCGGCCATTCCAACAACTTGGTTTTGGCCTAAATAATTCAACTGCCAGGCAGTTTCAAAATTCATCACCTGCGTGCCTGTTTCGCTGCCATTAATATCTGAATAATCGGCAACTGCTGAAACCCGCACGTCACTTAAATCAGAGGGATCAACTTTAAAATGCAGTGGCTCAACCACGTGCGCCGGCTGGATGTGCTCGACTCCGACAATCTGAGCAACAGCATTCAACGCCGATTTTTTTGTCTCAATAAGCATCGATGTACCTGCTGCAGCGATGACATGTACATTCATTAATTTTAGCTGAGCTAAAGCAAAATCCATATCACGTGCGTCGAATACGCTGACGATAAATTTTTCTGCGAACAAAGTAACCGATGTCAGTAAGTTAATTTCAGGCGAAATTTTCATCGGCGCAGTAAATGGCACAACAGCTTGAATTTCTTCAAATGAAAGAGTTTGCAACTGAGCCTGTGTCCCACGAACTATCAATGCATCCTCTGGCAAATAGCCAACTGGGCGCAGGCCAGCTTTGGTTAAACTTTTTTTATTTGTTTCAGAAATATGATTTCTGAATTGCACAATCCACTCAGTCGTAGTCCCAACAGCAGACTCTTTGACGTCCTGGGATTGCCCACGCATCGTACTTATCGTTGTTGTGCGTAGCTTGATATCCGAACCGGCTATCGCAGTTGACGCAAAAGAAAGTGTTACGCACACAGCAATAGGCAGAGCAGTTAAAGACTTGAAAGCAGTTTGTAAATTCATTTTTTCTCCTGGTGTCAAAAATGGGCGAACCGATTTTTTAATCTTTAAAAAGTTCACCATGACAAAATTTTTAGGGATAGCTAAAACCAAGTTTGTCATTTAAATAACGCTCGTTGCCGAAGGCTTGGGGACATACGCTTTAGTTTTAACCAACTCCGGCAAGCGCTTTTGGACCGTAGGATTTTAACAACTCAGCCCGTAAGTGAACATTTTCTTTTTTTTGCAGCTTCGGATCTTTTTCTAGTATTTCGAAGGCATAGTCCCTGGCGACTTTTAATAAATTAAAATCCCGCACCAAATTTGCCATTTTAAATCCTGTTAATCCAGATTGGCGAGCCCCCATAAATTCTCCCGGGCCACGAATTTGTAAATCAAATTCTGCAACTTTAAATCCGTCATTGGTTTTTTCCATAAATTCGACTCGCTCGCGAGTTTCTTGAGAAACCGCATAACCCATAATCATCACACAAAAGCTTTTATGCTCGCCACGCCCAACTCGCCCACGCAATTGATGAAGCTGCGACAGACCAAAGCGCTCGGTGTGTTCAATAATCATTATGTTGGCATTGGCCACATCCACACCGACCTCAATCACGGTTGTAGAAACTAAAGTGTCAAGAGCATGATTTCGAAATTGCGTCATCACGTCTTCTTTTTCTGCAGCCTTCATTTTTCCATGTAAAAGCCCAAAGCGCACCTTAGGGTAACGCAGTTTTAATTTTTCAAATTCGTCAGTGGCATTTTTAAGATCTATTTTTTCGCTCTCTTCAACAAGCGGATAGACGATATAGGCTTGGCGCCCTTTGGCAATTTGCTCAGCCATAAAGTCCATGGCATTTGACCGTTTCGCCTCAGTCACAACTCGCGTTTGAATTGGGGTTCTTCCAATGGGCATCTCATCAATCACCGAGACATCCAAATCTCCGTAGACAGTCATCGCTAAAGTCCTAGGAATTGGAGTTGCTGTCATAATTAAAAAATGTGGAGATTGACCTTTGTTTTTTAAAAGCGCGCGCTGAGCCACTCCGAAACGATGTTGCTCATCGATAATGACTAAACCTAAGTTTTTAAATTGCACCCAGTCCTCAATCAGCGCGTGGGTTCCCATGAGAAAGTGAGTTTCGCCAGAAATCAAGCGCTCTAAAATTTCTTTCCGCGCACTCGGCTTGGTTTTTCCAGTTAACAAATCACAGGACAAACCCAGAGGCTCCAATAATTTCTTGGCGTTTTTATAGTGCTGCTCTATAAGAATTTCTGTTGGCGCCATTAAACAAACTTGAAATCCGCTCTCGATGGTTTTCAGCGCTGACAAAAAACAAACTAACGTTTTTCCCGAACCCACATCGCCTTGCACCAGCCGGTTCATGGGCTTTCCTGATTCCAAATCCTTTTTAATTTCTTGGTAGGATTTCCGCTGCGCACCGGTTAACTGAAACGGCAGAACAGCGATTAGTTTTTTAACTAGTAACTCGTCATTTAAAAACACAAATCCAGCTTCGCTCTTGAGGCCAGATCGTTTCGAGGCTAGAAATATTTCTAGCCAAAAAAACTCTTCAAATATAAGGCGACGATGAGCTTCCGATCGAAATTCATTATACAGATTTCCAAGTTCGGGCTCTGGGTGATGAATATTTTTTATCGCGGCTTGAAATGAAATTAGTTTTTCAGTAGCTAAAATCGACGGCGTTAAAGATTCTGGCGGCCATTCTGAAATTTGGGACAAGCACGACTGAATCAGTTTTTGAATTTTTGCCGAGCTTAAGCCTTCGGTTTCAACGTAAATAGGAATCAGAGCATCGGCTAATTCCTCTTCGTTCGCTTCGATATCTTTCATGTCAGGGTGGTGAAACTCAACACGCCCCCGGTAATCCGTGACTTTACCAATAATTCGCACTTCTGTTCCGGTTTTAAATCGTTCAAAATAGCCACGATAGGGGACTCGAAAAAATTTACACCGAATTTGGCCTGAGTGATCTCGCACCATGATGTCATAAATTTTTCGTGATGATTTTCCCATTGCATAGGAAGTCGCGCTGACAACCACCGCCTTGAGGCTCACAACGTCATCAATTTTTAAGCTAGCAATTGTTCGCGCAGCCCTGCGGTCTTCGTAGGCCCGAGGATAGTTTTGCAGTAAATCTTGAACTGTTTTAATCCCATTTCGAGAAAAAAGAGCCCCCAACTTTGGGCCAACTCCTTTTACGTATTGAATATCAGTGTCTAGACGAAGGGCCATAGCCCTATTTCATGTTAAAATAAAGGCTCCGTCAAACACCTAAAATACGTTACGATTAGAGGTATGAACACCACAGACTATTTCCGAATCCGCTTGAGCACCATTCGTCCCGGCGAGCCCTCACCGTTTGCGATTTATCTCTTGATTGATGGAAAAATGATCAACTATTTAAATCAGGGCGATACAATGACGCTTGCGAAAACCCAAGCCCTTCATCAAAAAGATTCGGGAGAATCATTTTTTGTTCTTAACGATCAAAAACAAAATTACCGCGAGTATATAAAATCTTCGATGAATTCAAATTTTATTTCAAGCGATCAAAAAGCTGTCATTTTACGCGAAAGCTCAATTGCGATTTTAGAAGATTTATTTGAAAATCCAGATGTGGGTGTGGCCCTCGAGCAATCTAAACCCATCATTAGTGATTTACTGACCTTCATGGATGTCGCACCAGAATCCATCGGCAACCTGATCAGTTTATCAGGTCATGATTTTTACACGTACAACCATTCTTTTGATGTCAGTATTTATTCATTAGGTTTAGGCCAGGCCCTCGGATTTGATAAAAAATTATTGGCAGAGCTCGGCACGTCATCCCTATTTCATGATGTTGGAAAACGAAATGTATCCATTGATATCCTGTGCAAAAAAGGACCTCTCGATGAAAATGAGTGGGTGCAAATGCGTATGCATCCGCAGTTTGGTTTAAAAATTTTAAATGAACATCCCGGGCTCAGTGATGCTGTAAAAGCAGCCTGTTACGAACATCATGAATCTTGGTCTGGTGGCGGCTATCCGCAGGATATTTCTGGCCAGGAGATCCATCCATTTGCTCGAATTGTATCCTTAACGGACACTTATGATGCGATGACAACGCAGCGCTCTTACAATGTGCCAATGAAGCCAACTGAGGCTTTAAATATGATGAAGAATAAATTAGCCTCTAAATTTGATCCAGAAATGCTGAAAGCGATGTATTCGGTCTTATTCAATATGGAAAAAACCGGTTAATACTATTTAACACCTAAGGGTGTTGACTAAACCTTCCAACTCTTACTAGCCTTGAGCTACAAAGATGGGGGTTTTTATGAGGTTATCAACGTTCGTATTTTTATTTTCGCAATTGTTTTCGCTTCTTTTTTCACCACTGACATTTGCCAATCCGAATCACAATCCAAATCCAGCACTTCTTGGCCAATGGCATGCTGAAAACGTTATCACGGGCAGAGGCGTTCAATTTCGTTTAGCTTTTGAATTCACAGAGCATCATATGAATTTAAATGTGAACTGTTACTTTCAGGATGGGGCGTACCTGCAGTCGGCAACAAGCTCCTACGTTCAGTACCGTGGGACTGATATTGTTATCCGGGATTACAACGAAAACGTTGCTAACGACGGATACCGATACTGCAGCGCTAGTTTAAAACCATCCGTGTGGACAACGCATTTCGACAGCCACGGCCGCTTGGTGCTTTATGCTCCAGCCCCGTACCAAACACGATTATTTCTAGTTCGTACCGACCACGCAAATCTGGCTCATTAATTTTTTTCACATTTTTTAGGCGACCAGATTACAAAGCAATCTGGCGCCTTTTTTAAAATAAACTCAGTTTGTAATTCTTTGCTTAAACTTAAGGTCCACGGTTTTTCCTCTTGAGGGTTAGTGTACCGTGCATTTTTAGTTTCTTTTCGAAAATCCTGAAAACTCACTGCTTCAATGCTTTCAAAATCCAATAATCTAAGAAGCCAGATCCACTTCTTATTTTCTTCTGAATTTTTTGCATCTGAAATCAGTAATACTTTTTTTCCGGGATGAAGTCCCTTTTTAGCTAATCGCTCGATGGTCTGTTCTAAATCAGGGTCAAAAATTCGCGTTTTCAAAAGTGGATTTTTTAACAATAAAAAATCCACTGAATTTAAATTCACACTTCCCTTAACATGAGCAGATGCATACAAAAAAGCTGAGCGCGTATCAACTAAGACAGTTTCGCGTTTAAATACGTTAGCCACTTCCTCGATGGACCGGGTTGGCTGCTGACTGCAGCCAATGAAAACTAGAAAACACATGCTGCAAATTAAAATTTTCACGAGCGATTGATCTTCATTGTGGGGAAAAAGATAATATCCCGAATACTTGGACGATCCGTCAGTAGCATCACCACGCGCTCAATACCAATACCAACTCCACCCGTTGGCGGCATTCCGGTTTCTATGGCATGCAGAAAGTCCTCATCCATAGGATGGGCTTCATCGTCTACATTTCGTTTTGCTTCTTGCTCTTTCAACCGAGCTCTTTGCTCTTCGGGGTCATTAAGTTCCGAGTAGGAATTACCAATTTCCATGCATGCCGCAAACGGCTCAAAACGCTCGACTAACTTTTTATTCTCCCGATGAATTTTGGTCAGTGGCGAAATGTCAACTGGGTGATCCATTACAAACGTCGGCTGCCATAGGTGCGGCTCTGCAGCCAACTCAAACACCTTCATCTGCTTTTCGCCTTTAGATAAATTCTCTAGTTTTAATGGCTTATCTGAATTCTTTTTCAAATAGTCACCCAGTGAGGTTTCGTTTTCAGGGTCAATTTCTGCGTATTGCTTAATGCCATCCATAACAGTTAACCGGCGCCACGGCGGCGTAAAGTCTACTTCTTTTTCCTGAAAGGTAACTTTCATGCTGCCATTAATTTCTTTACATACTGTTGAAACCAATTCTTCAAATTGCGTCATCTGGTAATTGTAATCGGTGTAGGCTTCGTAAAACTCTAACATCGTAAATTCTGGATTGTGAGTGCGGTCAATTCCTTCGTTACGAAAGTTTTTACCAACTTCATACACCTTATCAAAACCTCCCACAATTAAACGCTTTAAATAAAGCTCTGGAGAAATTTTCATATAAAGCTTCATGTCCAAGGCTTTATGGTGGGTCGTAAACGGGCTAGCAGCTGCTCCGCCATAGATCGGCTGCAGCACTGGAGTTTCGACTTCCATAAAACCACGATCATCTAAAAACTTTTTTATGGCTTTGATAATTTTACCGCGGGTCACGAAAACTTTTTTAGATTCAGGATCTGAAATTAAATCTAAGTGACGATGACGGTATTTAATTTCGACATCTTGTATCCCGTGAAATTTTTCTGGTAGTGGCTCCAGTGTTTTAGTCAAAATCTGAAATTTCTTGATGTAAAGGCTAAGCTCACCCTTTTGGGATTTAAAAATATAACCTTCAAGACCAACGATATCGCCCAGATCAATCAAATCAAAAGCAATGCGGTCCATCTCAGTAAGCTCTTCAGTTTTTAGGTAACACTGCAAACTGCCAGTGGTGTCTTGAATATTAAAAAAACTGGCTTTGCCCATCATACGTAAAGTCATCAACCGGCCAGCGATTCGAAAATTTGTCTCTGTCTTTTTATCACCAGCGTTCAGCGATGAAAAATCACGAACTAAGTCCTCAGTTTTTGCCGTCACATCAAACGAATACGGATATGGATTAATTCCTTTTTCTCGAAGTGCATGAAGTTTTTTTCTTTTTTCAGCCTTTATCGGATTGTCGTGACTGTCTGCACTCATAATTTTTTACCAGCAAAGGCTTCCATAACATCACCTAAAAGCGCAATCGCTTCTTTTTTCGGTCGCTGAAAGGCATTGCGGCCCATGATGCTGCCAAAGGCTCCGCCTTGGGCCAATTGCTTCACTTCCTCTAACAGTTCTGCAGTGCCTTTAGCTTCACCACCAGAAAAAATAACTATCCGCTTTCCATTAAAGCATGACTGCACCACATGACGAATTCGGTCTGACAGTTGCGCTATTTTGATCCCCTGAGTTTCATAAACTTTTTTTGCTTCGGCTTGCTCTAAATACGCAGTAGGCGGTTTAACTTTGATAATATTAGCACCCAGCTGAGCAGCAACATGCGCCGAATACGCAATGACGTCCATTCCGGTTTCACCCTCTTTGGAGATACCCTCACCGCGAGCGTAAGCCCACATGACAACTGGCAAACCAGCTTTTTTTGCCTCGCGAGATGCGTGTGCGATCTCTTCGTACATTTGTTTACGATGAGCTGATCCAGGGTAAATAGTAAATCCAATTCCCGCACACCCTAATCGAAGAGCATCATCAACCGATGACGTTAATGCCGAGATCGGCGATTTCGACCCATGCAGAACATCTGAATTATTTATTTTTAAAATTAATGGAATCTCGCCAGCATAATCTCGAGCGCAAGCTTCCAGAGCGCCGATCGGTGCAGCGTAGGCATTGCATCCGGATTCAATTGCCAATTCAAAATGGTAAGATGGATCGTAGCCATCCGGATTTTTTGCAAAACTGCGCGCAGGACCGTGTTCAAATCCCTGATCCACAGGTAGAATAACCATCTTGCCGGTACCGGCTAATTTGCCC